>CALNBT010000032.1 GCA_937874345.1 uncultured Prevotella sp. | reverse complement strand
TTGTTGGACCTGTAATGAGGAGTTTGTCGCCTAACTCAATCTCGGATGCCTCGACTGCCACTTCTGCTACGCCAAGTTTAGAGAAATACTTGATGACCTTACCAACCAAGCGTTTCTTTTCTGTGGCTTTGTTGCCGTATTTCTTGGTCCACTCGCCCATGGTCTGCCCCTGATAGTATCCGTCCCAGAATCCTCTGTTGAAGACAGTTGATAAACGTCGATCCCACTCGTCCTTCTTTTCCTCGGTAAATGTTCCGTCAATCACACTCAGAATGGCCTCTTTATAACAAGTAACCACCGTGTAGACGTACTCTGGTCCACGAGCTCTACCTTCCACTTTGAATACCCTTACGCCTGCATCCATCATCTGATCGATAAAGCGAACGGTCTTCAAGTCTTTCGGACTCATGATATATTTATTGTCAATCTCCAACTGGTTACCGGTCTCATTATCGGTTACCGTATACGAGCGGCGACAAATCTGCACACACTCACCACGGTTGGCAGAGCGGTTGGCATCGTGAAGACTCATATAACACTTGCCACTGATAGCCATGCAGAGGGCGCCATGGCAGAACATTTCGATGCGAACCGGTTTACCACTTGGTCCACAAATATGCTGTTCTTCAATCTGCTGATGAATCGCTTTTACCTGGTTCATATTCAATTCACGGGCCAATACCACGACATCGGCAAACTGAGCGTAAAACTTTAGCGATTCAATGTTTGATATATTCAACTGTGTTGACAGATGCACCTCAACGCCTTTTTCGCGACAATACAACATCACTGCCACGTCACTGGCTATCACTGCCGAGATATTCGCTTCTTTAGCAGCATCGATAATCTGGTGCATGGCATGGATATCATCGCCATAAATCACCGTATTCACCGTCAAATAAGTCTTCATTCCATGTGCATTGCAGGTGTTTGCAATTTCATGCAAATCAGCAATGTCAAAATGATTGGCAGAATGCGAACGCATATTCAGTTGGCCAATGCCAAAATATATTGATTGAGTTCCCGCCTGGATGGCTGCAGCCAGACTTTCTCTGGAGCCTACGGGAGCCATTATTTCAAAATCGGATAATTGATACTTCATAATTGCAAAGTTACATTTATTTAGAGAAAATACAAAGTAAACCACTTGGTTTTTGGATTCTTCATAAAAATGCCAAATATACAGGATTTGTTTGCGCTATCAATCATTTGCACTATCTTTGCAGTATGAAGCAAACAATTGGTCTAACGGGCTTTCTTTTTCTTATTTTGCTTTCAGGATGTGGTCGTCCAACACACAAGGAAGCAGCAAAGAATCCGTTTATTCAAGACATTCTCATCAAGACAACGCCGGTAAGAAATCAAGGTGCCAATCAACTATGCTGGGATTATGCCATGCTGGCCACCATCGAGTCTGAGCATTTGATGATCGGTGACTCGGTGAATCTCTCTGTCGACTACATAGCCAGAATGTTATTGGCAGAACAAAGTCGTGAAGCATTTTTTGCCAGCGGAAAGAAGCATATTTCCATGCGTGGTATGGCATCCATGACCTTAAGACTGATGAAACAGTATGGGTTGCTGCATTACAATTCGTATCATAACACCGAAGCCAATTACAACATATTATCACGAAAGATAGAATATGCTGCTAAAACAGCCACTAACTTGGAGCATCTAAGTAAGAACGTCAATGATATGTTGGACCAAGAGATTGACTACCTGCCCAAGCTGGTTTATTTTTTGCATGCAGAATATACACCGATAGAGTTTGCCAACAGTGTTTGTTATCCCGGAGAATACCTGTCATTGACCAGTTTTACGCACCATCCCTACAACCAATCATTTGTATTGGAGG
>CALNBT010000031.1 GCA_937874345.1 uncultured Prevotella sp. | reverse complement strand
TATGATGAAATGGCGATTGTTAACAAGATGAAGGAAATCGTTCCTGAGTTTAAGAGCATGAATTCTGTTTATTCAGCGCTCGATAAATCTTGAATAACTCAATCATGGGAAGGGTGTTGTTTCTCGAGGAACATGCTTTTCCCATGATTTGTCTTTGATAAATTCTATCCCTATTATTTTATGTTCAATCCTCAAGAAACATTGTTTCAGCTCTTGCGCAACGAATTCTTTCAAGAACCGTTGCACGTGGATGCGTTGTGTCATCAAGACTTCATCTCGTTGATGAAGCTGGCAAGCAGGCAGACGGTAGAGGGCTTGGTGGCTGAAGTGTTGATGCGTGAACAGGTAAAACTGGATCGTGACGACGCCATTTATCTGTTTAGTCGTGCCCGGATGATTGAATCTTTAAATGTACAGGTTACGCAGGGATTGCTCAGGCTTCAAGACTTGTTAAACACACAGGACATCCGTTGTTTGATCTTTAAAGGTCAGACGCTGGCACAGCTTTATCCGCATCCATTCGCTCGAACGCCAGGTGACATAGACTTTTATTGTGAAGGGAAGGGTTTTCAGAATGCTGTGAAGCTTATTGAAGACAATTGGCATCTCAAAATAAACAGTGGGGAGTCTGAAAAACATCATGAATTTGTTTATCAGGAGGTGCATTATGAACTGCATTTCAACATCCTCAAGTTTAACAACAACAAGATTCAACGCTATTGGGACCACTTACTAGACACTGAAAAGAATGATATCATAACGATTGAACAGACTGCTGTAAGGGTGCTGAATCCTACCTTGAATACGCTGTATACGTTTCTGCACCTCTATGATCATTTGGTAGAGTTGGGTGTCGGCCTGAGACAGTTTTGCGACTTGATGGTGATCATTCACCGCTTTCATCATGAAATAGACCGTGAGGCGCTTCATCGGCATCTGACGGAGATGGGATTCAAACGGGCCTTTTGTGCCGTTGGGCGGATTTTGGTGGATTATCTGGGATTGCCGAAAGATGAATTGCCTGTTGAACTGCCCCCGAAAGACCGAAAGATAGAGTCGGGTATCCTGGACATCTTATGGAGGGGAGGAAACTTTGGAAAGTATTGGTCGAAGACGGTGGTGCGGTCGGGCCTTCGTTACGATTTAGAGGCTACAATCCGAAAATTCAGACATTATTACCTGTTCTGGAATCTTTCGAGCGCTGAAATCCAATCCACTATCGTCAAGGAAATTCCTAAAAAGATATATATCCGACTTTTTCATCGGGGAGGGTAAGAGAAGAAAGGCTGCCGCCAGGATAAATTACATCCTAAAAGCTCGTAGTCCATATAAAGGTATGTTCTCCATCCAGCCTTGATCCACATATCTTTTCATTGATATGCGAAGACCTTTCAGATTGGCTTCTGGATGCTTCTCGATATACGTCTTCATGGAGCGAGCTCTCACATTCTCTTCTGCTTTAACTTCTATAGGTATAACGTTGTCTTCTGTTTGAATAACAAAATCTATTTCCGCCGGGGTCGTATCACTACTCCAATAATAAGGAGTAATGTTCTGTGAAATGAGTTGCTGTAATACAAACTGTTCTGTGAAAGAACCTTTGAATTCTTTGAAAACATTGTCCCCAATAAGCATTTGCTTGGCTGGTGCATCTACCATACATGCAAATAGTCCACAATCAAGCAAGAAGAGTTTGAAAGCACTCAAATCCTCATAGAACTTAATTGGTGATTGAATTTTCTTCACACGGCTTACCTTATGAATTATTCCAGCATCGATGAGCCACTGTATCGCTAATTCGTAGTCATTTGCTCGTGCCCCTTGCTTGATTACGCCATAGATAAATTTCTTATTCTCCTTGGATAATTGAGATGGAAGACAATCCAAGACTTGTCCTATTCTAACACTTTCTGTTTTAGAACTGTGCTTAGAAATGTCGTTGCGATAAGCTTCTAAGATATTTTGCTGAAGTCTACGTACTTCTGTCAAGTCTTTATTTTCAATGAAATGTGAAACCACTTCTGGCATACCGCCCACAAAGTAATAATATCGGAGTTGTTCAATGAATTTAGGAGCGAATGTATCTATCACCTTCCAATCTCTTTGATGAAGAAGTTTGACCAATGCCTCTTCTCCATTAGCTTCTAAAAACTCCTCAAAATCCAATGGATGAATTGGAAGCATATCTACTTTGCCAACAGGAAAAGAGTTTCCTTGATGAAGGGTAATGCCCAATAATGAGCCGGCAGCCATCACATGATATTCTGAAGCATTCTCCTGAAAATACTTCAAACTATGCAGTCCTCGGGGTGCTTCTTGAATCTCATCAAAGATAATCAGTGTCTTTTCAGGTTCAGGCTTCACTCCTGATATCACTTGAATAGAAACCAACATTCGCTCGATATTGTAGTCATCTGCAAACAACTCTTTTGCCAAAGGCTCTTCATCACAGTTGATATAGGCCACCGACTCGTAATATTCTTTTCCAAATTCCTTCATCAGCCAAGTCTTTCCAACCTGACGTGCACCAAGAAGAATAAGTGGTTTTCGATTCTTATGATCTTTCCAAGCCTTTAGCTGATTGAATGCTTTTCTTTTCATATCCTATCTTTTTCGCAAATATACACTTTTCATAGGATACAAACAAGCAAAAACAACACTTTTTCGAGGATATATTCTTATCAAAACAACACTTTTTCGAGGATATAATGAGGTAATATAAGCACTTTTTCGATGATATATCCTTATTAAAACAACACTTTTTCGACGATCATTCCTTTTGATGAGGATAGAAAAGGGCAAATCTGCTTCATCATGCTCTAAAATAGTTACCCCTTAGAAGATTATAAATCAATTGTTTATAATCTCTTAAGGGGTAATTAAGTCTGGTATGGGCGGGTAGCAGAGGTTTCAATGCTGCATGTGCAGTCTTTTCAGTGCAGTTCTTCAATTCTGTAAGCGCGGTCCTTGAAGTACAATCTTTCAAGGAATGAACTGCAAAAAGCCCGTAAGAAGACTGATATTTCAGTCTCTTACGGACTCCTCCTGAAAACTTTT
>CALNBT010000030.1 GCA_937874345.1 uncultured Prevotella sp. | reverse complement strand
TCATTGCGTAATAAAGAAATATTTCGTGTGGATAAATTCCGTGAAAAACCAGATATTGAGACCGCGAAAGAATTTATTGCCCAAAAGAACTTTTTCTGGAATGCAGGCATTTTTATTTGGAATGTCAGCACAATTGTCAATGCATTTCGGGTTTATGTACCTTCAATGGCTAAAATATTTGAAAGTTTGATGAGTGTTTATGGAACTGATCGTGAGCAAGAATTGATTGATAAACATTATGAAGAGTGTGAAAGTATTTCAATAGATTATTCTATCATGGAAAAATCTGAAGAGATGTTTGTATTCCCGGCAGAGTTTGGTTGGAGCGATTTAGGTACATGGAGTTCGTTGTTAGCTCATACTAGACATGATTTGTATGGAAATGGTTTGATCGGTGATAATATACATTTGTTTGAAACAAACAATTGTATTGTTCATACCAAGCAAAATAGAAAAGTCGTTATCCAAGGCTTAGACAATTGCATTGTAGCTGAAAAAGATGGAGTTTTGCTGATTTGTAAGCTAAACGAGGAGCAACGTATCAAACAGTTTTCCGGAGAAAGCTAAGGATTGTGTAAAATATATCATGAATCGTCATTGATAATTTTTCTACAATATATAAAAAGAAGTGCCGAAGAAAATGATTTCTCCGGCACTTCTTTTTATATACCTTTTCAATTATGCACAAAAGAACAAAATTAGTGTCTGTGCTAAGAATATTCTAAGGAACATACTCAATGGGTAAACGGTAGAATATCCAACAGATGCTGCCTCGTTAGAGCAAACTTGGTTTGAATACGCCAAAGCAGGTGGGTCTGTATAAGTACCTGCAATCATTCCCATGATGGTGTAATAGTTGACTTTATATTTCAAACGAGCAATAACACCGACAATCAGGATGGGGATGACAGTTATCAAGAATCCGGTATAAACATACTTCAAACCGTCACCTTGTACAATTGTTTCAAAAAATCCCTTGCCTGCTTTAATACCAACACTAGCCAAGAATAGTACAAGTCCTATTTCACGAAGCATCAAGTTTGCAGAAGTTGTGGTGTATGTTACCAATTTAAGTTTGTAACCGTAGCGGCCAACCAAGATGGCGATAATCAGTGGTCCACCTGCTAAGCCAAGCTTCATAGGTACGGGCATTCCAGGAATAGCAATTGGAATACTTCCAAAGAGGATACCAACCAAGATACCAATAAAGATCGTCGCGATGTTAGGAGTATTTAAACGTTTTGCAGAGTTGCCGAACAAACTTGTTACGCGATCTACATTTTCTTGTAAGCCTACCACCATAATACGGTCGCCTACCTGCAAGTATAAATCACGATGGGCGAAAAGATCAATTCCCTGACGAGTGATACGGGTGATATTCACACCATATACGCTAGAAAAATGCATCTTACCCAGTTGTTTTCCATTCATGGATGGATTGGTAATAACAAGACGCTTGGAAACCATGTACTCTTTTTTATCTTCTTCGACCCAAGGCATCTCCACTTCTTTTCCAAATGTTTTGAATACTTCTTCATCTGCAGACGTACAAACAATCAGCATCTCATCTCCCTTTTGAACAATGGTATTTCCATTAGGGATGGTGATTTCATCTCCTTGTTTGATTCGTGTACAAACAAATTCGCGGTTCAAGAAAGAAGAAATGTCATGAAGTGACCGTCCTTCGATGTATGAATTATCGATTTTAATGCGTACCTGTGTTGGAGTTGCATGTGGGTCTTCACCTTCGGCATTATTCATGGCAGCTTCTTCAGCTGGTAAATTAACTTTGGTGATAAACCGAATTGCAATTGTAGCGCCGATAATGCCCAATACACCCAAAGGATAAGCACAAGCATATCCATTCGCAATCTGTGGAACTTGTCCAGCAGGGAAAACGGCAGAAAGAGCTTCGTTGGCAGCACCAAGACCAGGAGTGTTTGTTACAGCACCATACAAGGTACCAACCATCATTGGTAAATTGGTATGATTTGTCGTATCAAAGAATAGATAGTAACAAGCAAACATGACGGCAACATTCAGAAAAATAAGAACTGTTGCAAGCAAGTTAAGCGTAATACCTCCTTTTTTGAAACTTTCAAAAAAGCCGGGACCAACTTGGAGTCCAATGCAAAATACGAATAAAATTAAACCGAAATCCCGAAGAAAATCAAGTATGTTCCCAGGAGCTGTAAAACCGAAATGTCCAGCAACGATACCAGCGAAAAGAACAAATGTTACACCTAAGGCGATTCCGCCGATTTTTACTTTCCCTAAAAGAACACCAATCGAAATGACTATTGCATACAAGATGACAATATGAGCAACCGATTCATTGTTTGTAAATAATGAAATAATCCAATCCATTTTTTTATTTTAATAGCTACGTGCAATAATTACGCGAAATTTGGCAGGCTTTTTTGAAACAAGATCAAAGCCTGGGGTTTGTTCTACGCCGTAAGGAATGCATCGGATGGTCGCTTGTGTATCTTCTTTGATCTTCGCTTCAGTTTCTTCCGTTCCATCCCAATGGCACAAGAAGAAGCCACCATCTTTTATTCTTTCCTTGAACTCATCATAATCTTCACATTCGTAAATGCGTTCATCACGATAAGCTTTTGCCTTCTTCAAAATATTCTCTTGTATATCTTCTAATAACTTTTGAATGTGTTGAACAAGACCTTCTATTGAAACCGTCTCTTTTTCAAGCGTATCACGGCGCATTACTTCAATAGTATTGTTTTCTAGATCTCTTTTACCCATAACAAGACGGACTGGAACACCCTTTAATTCATACTCAGCAAATTTGAATCCGGGCCGCTTATTATTTGAATCGTCGTATTTAACGGTTATTCCCAACTTTTTTAATTCAGAAGCTATAGGGGTTAGTTTTTCGCTAACAGATTGCAATTCTTCATCACTCTTAGCTATTGGAATCATTACTACTTGAATAGGAGCCAGCAGAGGTGGAAGAACAAGTCCGTTATCATCTGAATGGGTCATGATTAAAGCACCTATTAATCGGGTAGAAACGCCCCAACTGGTAGCCCAAACTAACTCGGGTTTGTTCTCTTTATTTAAGAAAGTAACATCAAACGATTTCGCAAAATTTTGTCCTAAGAAGTGACTGGTACCACTTTGCAATGCCTTTCCATCTTGCATCATGGCTTCGATTGTATATGTATCAAGTGCACCCGCAAAGCGTTCTGTTTCACTTTTGACACCTTGAACGACAGGAACAGCCATCCATTTTTCAGCAAATTCTGCGTAGATTTGCAACATCTTTTGTGCCATATCCTCAGCTTCTTCGCGAGTCGCATGTGCTGTATGACCTTCTTGCCATAAAAATTCAGATGTTCTCAGGAATGGTCTTGTTCGCATTTCCCAACGCATCACATTACACCATTGGTTGCACATCAATGGAAGATCACGCCAAGACTGAATCCAATTTTTATAGGTATTCCAAATAATGGTTTCCGAGGTTGGACGAATAATTAATTCTTCTTCCAGTTTTGCATCAGGATCAACTTCAACCCCAGCACCGTCTTTTGTGGATTTCAAGCGATAATGGGTTACAACAGCGCATTCTTTCGCAAAGCCTTGAACATGTTCAGCCTCTCGGCTAAGAAATGATTTGGGAATCAAAAGCGGGAAATAAGCGTTTTGGACACCAATTTCCTTAAACATCTTGTCCAATTGCTGTTGTATTTTTTCCCAAATAGCATATCCATATGGCTTGATCACCATGCATCCACGCACTGCTGATTGTTCAGCCAAATCGGCTTTGATCACCAAATCATTGTACCATTGACTATAGTTTTCTGACCGTTTGGTTAATTCTTTTAGTTCTTTTGCCATTTTATTATGATAAAAAAGTGATTATCCTTCAAAATAGGGAAATCCATATTGCAATTTAGGATTTTCCCTTTGCTCGGCGTATTATTGTTTTTTAATTTGGCGCAAAATTACAAAAAAATGTTGATAGCAAGCTGTATCAATTATAAAAAAGAAGTATCTTTGCATAAAATAAACAATTAAAATTTAGAACTTATGAAAAAAATGAAGGTTTTGACACTCGGGTTGTGTTTTCTAACAGTTTTCGGTTGCTCTACTAAACAAGGCACCGGTGCATTAATTGGAGCTGGAGGTGGCGCTGCTTTAGGCGCTATCATTGGAAAAATAGCTGGTAACACTGCCGTCGGTGCTGCTATTGGAGGCGCAGTCGGTGCTGGAACTGGGGCCATTATCGGTAGACATATGGATAAGGTAGCAAAAGAAGCTGCTGCTCAGGTTGAAAATGCGAAAGTAGAGCAGGTAACAGATAAGAATGGTTTAAAGGCTGTTAAGGTTACTTTTGATAGTGGCATTCTCTTTGCCAGTAGCAAGTCAGAGTTAAATCAGATAAGTAAAAATGAATTGGCTAAATTCTCTAATGTACTGAAGAACAATAGAGATTGTTCTGTTGATATTTTAGGACATACAGATTCAACAGGCGGTGATGCGATTAATATACCATTGAGCAACGACCGCGCCAACAGTGTTGTAAATTATCTTCAGAGTTGTGGTGTACCATCCAATCAATTCAAAAATGTATCTGGAATGGGTAGCTCTTCTCCTGTTGCTAGTAACAGTACAAAAGCTGGCCGTCAGCAGAATCGTCGTGTTGAGGTTTTCCTCTATGCTAGCCAAGCGATGGTTGACGCTGCTAATGCAGGTAATCTCAATTAATAATAGTATAATCATAATAATAAGGGGGAGCGCTGTCAAAAGTTCTCCCCCTTTTTCTTGATGACATGAAGATTCTCAGAAAACTATTCATAGGGGCTGTTATTTTGTTTTTCTCGTCAACGATACTATCTGTAGTTGCTTTGAGATTTATACCTGTTTACATCACCCCGTTGATGGTGATTAGATGTATGCAGAATGGGCAGCTTACCATTCATCATCATTGGGTGCCACTGAATGAAATGTCCAGACACATGCCTGTTGCTGTCATGGCCAGTGAAGACCAGCGATTCTTGCTTCATCATGGGTTTGATTACAAAGCTATAGAAAAAGCTGCCGTCCATAACATCAATAACAATAAAGGGAAAACAAGAGGTGCTAGTACCATTTCTCAACAGACGGCTAAGAATGTATTTCTTTGGCCTGGAAGGTCATGGGTAAGAAAGGGTTTTGAGGTATATTTTACGGGTTTGATAGAACTCATGTGGAGCAAACAGCGTATTATGGAAGTCTATCTGAATTCTATTGAAATGGGTGACATGATTTATGGCGTTGATGCCGTTGCTAAGTGGCACTTTGGAAAAACAGCTTCCGAACTAAGTCGCGGTGATTGTGCTTTGATAGCAGCCACACTGCCGAATCCCATTCGGTTCAGCAGTCAGAGCCCCAGCCCATATATAAGAATGCGGCAGGGACAAATACAACATGAAATGAAATTTATACCAGCATTTCCAAATGAAGGTGAAGACATCAACAGGAATACGACAAAGGGTGGTATATATAAATATAAGAAATGAACGAATTGCTTAAAGACTTGAATGAAAGTCAGCAACTTGCTGTAACCTATACGGATGGTCCTCAATTAGTCATTGCGGGTGCCGGCTCTGGAAAGACACGTGTCCTGACTTACAAGATCGCTTTTCTGATAAAGTCGGGCATGAAACCGTGGAACATTCTAGCGTTGACCTTTACCAACAAAGCTGCCAAAGAAATGAAACTTCGTATAGGTACCCTCGTTGGACAAGAGATGGCAGATAGAATTTATATGGGTACCTTTCATTCCGTTTTCTCAAGAATTCTTAGAGTGGAAGCTGAGAAAATTGGATATACTTCTAGTTTTACCATCTACGACGAATCGGATTCACGCTCCTTATTAAAATCCATGATCAAGGAACGTGGGTTGGATGATAAAATATACAAACCGTCTACCGTTCATTCTGTAATAAGCAATGCCAAAAATCATTTGATTTTGCCTGACAGTTATTCTTCACGGCCTGAATTTACAAGTCGGGATCAGAACAGTCATATGCCCGAACTAGCGAATTTGTACGCCAGCTATGTTCAACGTTGTAGAAAAGCCAATGCGATGGATTTTGATGATTTGCTAGTTTTGACCTACCGGCTTTTCAATACGAATGAAGAAATTAGGGCATATTATCGAGACAGATTCCAGTATGTATTGGTTGATGAGTATCAAGATACCAATTATGCGCAACAAGCGATTATCTGGCTGTTGACAAAAGATCAGCAAAATATTTGTGTTGTCGGTGACGATGCGCAAAGTATCTATGCTTTTCGAGGGGCAAATATTGACAATATCTTGAATTTTCAGAAAATATACAAAGAAAGTCGTTTATTCAAACTAGAGCAGAACTATCGATCAACGCAGAAAATTGTTTTGGCAGCAAACAGTTTGATCAAGCACAATGAGCGCCAAATACCGAAAGAAGTGTTCAGTGAAAATGAACAGGGAGAAAAACTTTTATTCAAAGATTTGTACTCTGACCGCGAAGAAGCAATCGTTGTGTGTAAGGATATTCAACGTATCAAGCGCGAAGAGAAGGGTCAATACAAAGATTTTGCTATTTTATACCGAACCAATGCACAAAGTAAAACTTTTGAAGAAGAGATGCGAAAGCGAGGTATACGGTATCGGATTTTTGGCGGGCTAAGCTTTTATCAGCGCAAAGAAATCAAAGATATCATCGCCTATTTCAGGCTCGTTGTCAATCCTGACGATGAAGAAGCATTCAAACGTATTATCAATTATCCCACCCGTGGAATCGGAAATACGACATTGGAAAAAATTGCCAGTTCAGCCCAGCAAAACGGAATCAGTTTTTGGCAATCCATTTCTGAACCTGAATTGTATCTGCCAAGTATCAGCAAAGGGACAATCAATAAGCTTAAAACATTTCAAGCCTTCATTGAAGAAAATGTATTAAAATCCAATATAACAGATGCTTATACACTTGGTCAACAAATTATGAAAGCAAGTGGCATCATTGCAGACGTTTATTCAAACAATGATGTGGAAGGGATTGCCCGGCAACAGAATCTTGATGCGCTCTTGGCAGGATTAGAGGAGTTCGTTGAAGGTAAGAAAGAAGAAGGAAAAGAAAACGAAATATTTTTGTCTGATTATCTCCAGGACGTTGCGTTGTTGACGGATTTGGATAGCGATGATGGCGACGACGATCGAGTGTCTCTGATGACCGTTCATGCGGCAAAAGGATTGGAATTTCAAACTGT
>CALNBT010000029.1 GCA_937874345.1 uncultured Prevotella sp. | reverse complement strand
CTCCCCTCGTCCGCTCGTCGTATATGGCCGAGCAGTCGTTCGTGAGGATGATGGTTGAGAAGGCGAATGTGCCTCACCAGGAACATAAAGGGTAGTACCTGCCCCTGCAAAAAAATCAAAAAAGCTCAGATGAAAAGATGTTTTTGCTTGGAACATCATCGTTCTCATACTGCTTGATATCTGGGTCAGCCAAAAATCTTTTCAGCATATTTATTGCATTTTTGGGATAATCACATTATCTTTGTGATTGTATAACCACGATTCTACTACCCGAATGAAAATATTTTTTCTGCTTCTTCTGTCATTTCTTTCACTCAGCTTGTCGGTGTCTGCAAACGATTCTTCAGATTCTATGCTTACCAAGTTGGATGCCAGTCTTCGCAACAAACACCAGTTTGAAGAAGTTAAACTGAAACAGATCAAACAACTTTCAAAGCGATTTCTTCAGACAAAAGACTTGGAAGAGTCTTACCAGCTATGTGTCAAGCTATACGATGCCTACAAATTGTATCAGTACGATTCTGCCTATGTGTATGCGAACAAATCGCTTCAATTGGCGCAAAAGCTGCACAATCCCGACAACATCATCGGGTCAAAATGTTCGTTAACGTTCTGTCTGCTTTCTGCAGGCCTTTACAAAGAAGCTTTCGACGAAATAAGCACTGCCGACATCTCGAAAGTTTCTCCCCAGAAACGATGCGTTTATTTTCAAACGTTGAATCGACTGTATTATGACATTGCCGATTTTAATCATGCCCAGCCATACCATGACCATTATGTCAAGCAAGGCAATATATATACCGATTCGGTACTTCACTACCTGAAACCACAAAGTTCTGAATGGCTGTATGCGGTTGCCATGCGACAAATGAAAGATCGGCATTACGATGATTGTATTTTCTCGTTTAAGAAACTGCTCAAAATGCCTGGCGTTGATACACATGTGAAAGCCATTGTCACCTCTTGCCTAGGGTGGATTGCTATGTCTCAAAACGAGAAAGACACAGGCATTTATTATCTGGCACAGGCTGCTATCTACGACAACGAACTGGTAACAAAAGAGAACACTGCCTTACGCATGTTGGCCAACCATCTCTACAAAAATGGAAACATCACGAAGGCAACAACGTATGTGCGATTATCGCTCGACGATGCCAACTTCTACAATGCCCGTCAACGAAAGATTGAAATCGGGAGTATCCTGCCCATCATTGCACAAGACCGTTACAACATCGTTCAGAAACAGCGCAACACGATGATTGTTGCAGCAGTCATTGCCAGCTTGTTCATCATTGGGTTGCTCTTCAGTGTCTTGTTGATCCGCCGTCAGATGAAAAAGTTGCAGGCTGCACGACAAACGATTGAAGAACGGAACAAGAGTCTGCAGTCGACGAATAAACTGTTGCAAGAAGCCAATAAAATTAAAAACGAATATATTGGTAAATCGTTTTATATGAATGCCGAATACCTGGAACAAGTTGAAAAACTGTATAAAATGGTTGACCGAAAAATTGCGGCACGACAATATGAAGACCTTCGTTCATCGCTGAAAGAGTCGACCTTGTTATCAGCCCGAAAGAATATGTATACAGGATTTGACGAGACCTTCCTCGTTCTTTTTCCCGATTTTGTGACAAAGTTCAACAGTCTTTTCAACGAATCAGACCGTCGCATGCCCGATAATGCACAGTCGCTTACCACAGAGATGCGCATTTTCGCCCTCATCCGACTGGGTGTAACCGATTCCGATAAGATTGCCAAGTTCCTGAACTATAGCGTGCATACCATCAATACTTATAAAACACGCGTGAAAAACAAATCTATTGTCGACAATGATTGTTTTGAACAGCATATCATGGAAATTTAAGGTATTGAATCATGCTTCAGAATCGTCGATGAGATCGTACTTTGTCCCTTCATGATATTACCAATCACAAATGAAAAGCAGATTAACATTCTAGTTGACCCCACAGCAATGGTAACCAAACCTGTTCGGCTCATCATTGCTTTTTCTTGTTCTTCCTTGTATCAACTGATACCGTAAATGACCTTCTTTTTATCGATAAACCATCTTTTTAAAGAGATGAATGCCCTTCATGAAGACGATATTTTCGTTATACAAAACTACTGGGGTTCAATATTTAAAATATTGTATATCAATATTATAAGCTATATACATTAAAAAATATTGTTATACATTAAAAGGTTTTTGAACAACATTCTTCAAAATGATCTACCTTTGTCAAATAGCCGAAAAACAATTTATTAATTTTATATTAACTATGAAGACAACAAAAACTATCAACCTTTTAGTGTTGTTGTGTTTCTTTGCAGTATCCACAATGACGTTTACTTCGTGCGCAGAGACCGAAGATGGTTCTTTCGTGAATCCCATCACGCTGAACGAAAAGATCACTGGACAATGGGTACTCAATTCCATTACTCAGGTGGATGAAACAAACAACAAAACAATGCCCTTGACTGGGTTATTCAATTTCGATTCGTTTGCCATCCATTTAAATGTAGATGGAGACAACAATCCTACTACTTTCACCGTGGATGGAACAGCTCCTGCCTTGCTGCCAACAACGGGCAACTGGAAGTTAGACTATCCGTTTGTGAAGAGCGACGGTGGTGCTACCGGCATTCTGCTGAACAACAATGTAAAGCTTACCGTTACGGCTGTTCCCGGTTCACAGCAAACGCTGGCCTTCAAGCTTACCCGCAATCAAGCCGGAAAGCCTTTTGTATCGTACGTGTACAACTTGGTTCCTGCCGTTGTTGCCGTACCTGAAAAATAACTTTGAAAATGTATCCACTATGAAAAAAAATATATTGTTTTTATTGTTGTTGCTCCCTACCTGCTTAAAGGCAAGCACAATCTTAGGAACACCCAAAGTATGGACTGTTCCAGCTATCTTTACGGGTGACGAAAAAGTTACTTTCTATTATGATGTGACGGATGTAGGATTTCCTGAAGGAGTAGATCTATATCTATGGGCATGGCAGCCCACAGAACCTGATGCTGGAAACGGAAACAACTCTTCAGATTTTGCCAAACTTACTTATCTTGGGAATAACATCTATTGCAAGACAATGGTTCCTACGCAATATTTTGGTGTAGATAAATCTGCTTTCGAAGATCCAAACTGGCCGGGATTCTGGCAGCAAGTCAAGACCAAGGAAGACAATCTGTGGTCAGCAGTTTACTGTGCTCCCGATAACCGCGGAGAGATCAAAGACTTCAAAGATGCTGCCGTTGGGATAAAATGGTATTCAGGAAGCAATCATGTCTATACAGACAAATTCACGGGTGACAAACCAACCTCCGTTCTTTTCAATGGTGATTTGTACAAACTGGGCGATCGTACCCTGAACGAGATTGCAAAAGATGCTGACTTTGTTCAGTTTGGAACCCATTCAGGATTGGTTGGCATCACAGAAGACGGAAGCGAGATGTCTTGGAACCCGATGCAGGGACTTGACGTTTGGCGTCCTTTGTGTCTTCAAAAGACAGGCTTGAAAAACATTGGCAACGGAATCTGGAAATGGGATCTCGCAACGCCACAAGAATATTATAGCTATAATTGGGGTGATGGCTCAGACCCGGCAACCACACCGAAAAACGCAACCATCTTCGGTATTCAAAATGGACCGAACAAGGTTGATCTCAATACAGACAACATCAGCGCATATACCATTCAAGCCATCAATTACCTCGTCATTAAAGTGATAAAAGATGCGAAAGGTGCAAACCAATGGGGCGTAAACTCTGGTGATCAGGTACAGAAAGCTGGAACAGCCGAAGTTTATCCGGATCCATTGTTCAGCTATTTCCCCAGCAAAGTCAGTGCATTAGACATACTGACTTTTATCCGTCAGTATAATGGCCGAATGGATGGTGAGCTGACTTGGACCATAACGGCTGGTGACAAGACCATTTCAGGTGTTATGGAAGGTAGTAGAGATAAACGTCAGGGATCGGTCAATCTGCTCTCAGCCTTAGAAAAATCTACTGCCAGCAGCATCAAGGTAGTCATCAAAAACGCTAAAGGGGTTGTGGTTGTTGATACCGAAATACCTTTGGTTCCATTAACTGAAGTTGAATAACCTATAAAATGTACAGAAGATGAAAAAAACACATAAAGCAAATATCATTTCGTCCTTGATGCTCATGCTTTTGTTAGCGTTCAGCCAACAAGTATACGCTCAGGGATACACTGCAACCGGAAAGGTTGTTGATACAACAAATGAACCATTGATTGGTGCGACAGTTCGCATTCTAGGGCAGTCGAACACTGGGACCGTAACAGACCTCAATGGTAACTTCACCCTTTCGTGTAAGGAAAACGCAACCCTGGAAGTATCATTTGTCGGCTTTGTTACCAAGCAGGTAAAAGCTGGGAAACAACTCAATGTTGTATTGGAAGAAAACAGCAATACATTGGACGAGATGGTTGTTGTTGGGATTGGTTACGGAACCATGCGCAAAAGCGATTTGACCGGCGCTATTACATCTGTAAACGCAAAAGATCTAAAGAAAGGTGTGATTACAAGTACCGAACAGTTGCTGCAAGGAAAAGTGGCAGGACTCTCTGTTGTTCAGAGTTCTGGCGCACCCGAAGCCGGTGCATCACTTCGTTTGCGTGGTGGCACATCCTTGTCAGCCAGCAACGGACCATTGGTTGTTGTTGATGGAATACCCGGTGTTGACTTTAATTCAGTTCAACCCAATGAAATCCTTTCGATTGACATCCTCAAAGATGCCTCTGCAGCAGCTATCTATGGCAGCCGTGGTGCCAATGGTGTGATTATCGTCACGACCAACCGTCAGGCTCAAGATCGCGAAACACGTACAATGCAGTACAATGGATATGTTGCTGTTGCCAATACGGCCAAGAAATTGGATTTACTCTCAGCAAATCAATGGCGTGCCTATGTTAGAAATAATAATGTTCTTAACGCTTTAGACTTCGGGGCCGATACCGATTGGCAAGGCGAATTGTTGCGTACAGCAGTTTCTCAAGGACACAATATCTCGTTCAGCAATTCAAAGAAGACCAGCGGATACAGAGCTTCGCTATCTTTCAATGACAACCAGGGTGTGATCGAGCGCAATACAATGAACCGCCTTGCCGGAAGTCTGTCGGGTTATCAAACAGGCTTGAACGGAAAGCTACATATGGATTTGGGAATCAACGCCAATTTTGACAGCTGGCATCCCATTGATGGTAGAATTTTTGAGCGCATGAGTAATTTAAATCCTACTTATCCTGTCTACAATGCCGATGGATCATTCGCAGAGTTAAACGGAACCAACACAGAAAACCCTGTCGAGATCAATGAAAATCGTACAGAAGACCGTAAACGCCATCGTTTCTTGGGATATTTCAAGACCGAATTGGAAATTATAGATGGACTGACGGCTACTGCCAACACCTCGTATGAATATAATCAGACCACAGGTGGACTTTATAAGCCTAATTATGCACAGATGGAAGGCAAATCTGAAAAAGGATGGGCTCAGCGTGCTTACGGCGAGTATGCCAACAAACAGTTAGAAACTTATCTTACTTATGATAAGAAATTCCAAGATATTCACCATATCAATCTGATGGGTGGTTACTCGTATTTGATGAATACCTACGAGGGCTTTGGTTCTACCCGTAGCGGATTTAGCACCAATGCATTTGGTTACAACAATCTTGGTGCAGGAACAGACTTCCGTCAAGGTGATGTGTATTCGTACAAAGGACAGACCAAGTTGATCTCTTTCTTCGGCCGTCTCAATTACAGTCTCATGGATCGTTATATGCTTACCGCTACCGTTCGCCACGATGGCTCATCCGTTTTTGGTGCCAACCACAAATGGGGAACATTCCCGTCAGTATCCTTGGCATGGCGCGTCATCAACGAAGACTTCATGAAAAATACGCGTGACTGGCTCGACAATCTAAAACTGAGGGTTGGATATGGTATCACCGGTAATCAAAGTGGTATATCTGCCTATAAATCAATTTCTGTCCTGAGTGCCGATGGAGCGGCTTACTATGACCCATCTTCAGGAACATGGATGAACTCGTATGTACAGATTCAAAATACCAATCCTGATTTGAAATGGGAGTCAACAGCCCAATTCAATGTGGGCCTCGACTTCGGTTTCTTGAACAAATTATATGGTACAATTGAACTCTATTCGAAAAAGACATCCGATTTACTTTGGACTTATCCCGTACCTCAACCTCCTTATATCGTCGGAACGATGCTTGCCAACGTTGGTGACCTTGAAAACAAAGGTATTGAGCTTACCTTAGGCAGCAATATCCTTCGACAAAAAGATTATACACTTGATGCCAACCTGTCTTTATCATATAACGATCAGAAAATCACCAAACTGTCTAATCAACAATATCAGGCAGTAGGTTTGCAAGCTGGATCGCTCCATGGATTGCGCGGAATGTCCAATTTGTACGCACAGATTATAAAGGAAGGCTATCCCGCAGGAGCTTTCTGGGGACCAAAGAATAAAGGCATCGATGGAAATGGAAAGTATATCATTGATCGGGATGCACAAGGAGCTCCAGTCAACGAATATCTAGGTTCAGCCATGCCAAAATGGAATTTGGGTCTTTCTATCAATGCCACATTCCATGATTTTGATATGAGTGTGTCAGGCTATGGCATGTTTGGCCAAAAAGCGTTGAATGCAACACGTATGTCAATGTTTGACCCAACCCGTCTTCCCTCTCAGAATGTGCCCGACGATTTCTTGACGAGCGGCATTACAGACGATCCACTCTTCTCAAGTTATTTTGTTGAGGATGCGTCTTTCTTCCGTCTGCAAGCACTCACATTAGGATACACGGTTCCCGGTACAGCCAAATGGGGTGTCGAACGTCTGCGTTTTTATGTAACGGGTGAAAACATTTTCTGCATCACCGGATACAAAGGACTTGATCCGGAGGTTTCTCTTCCTGACAACGTACTCGACAGTCCGGGTATCGATCGATTCAACAGTTATCCACGTCCACGTACATGGTCTTTGGGTGTGAATATTAGTTTTTAAGTGAACAATCTAGAAGTTCATGAACATGAAAAAGAAAATAGAAAAAACGATGAAAAAGATATATTTATATTCGTCCATCCTACTCTTTGCTACAACACTGGGAGGTTGCACAAACCTGGACGAAACATTGTTCGATAAAGTTTCAATGGATGATTATGGAAAAACGCCGTCTGAAGTACAAACCATTGTTGGCGGAGCTTATTCAACCCTTCGTGGGTATGGATCTGGAACCCCTGAGGGGAATGGTGTAAACTGTTATCCTGCTTCAGAATACGTATTCTTCCTGACCGAATGTTCAAGCGATGAGGCTTGCGTTCCTACCAGAGGTACCGACTGGTATGACGGAGGACGTTACCAGCAGTTGTTGTATCACACTTGGGATGCCGACAATGCCTGTGTAACATCGGCTTGGCGTTATGCTTTTACCGGCGTATCAAAGGTAAATGCCATTATTTATCAAGTAGAACAATCTGGACTTGACCGAAACCAGAAAGACATTGTAGAGGCAGAATTGCGCGGATTGCGTGCTTATTATTACTATCTATTGGTTGACCAATTTGGTAATGTGCCTATTGTGACTGATTTCACTGCCACCGAATTACCGGCAAACTCCAGCAGACAAGAGGTCTTCAACTTTATTGAAAAGGAACTGAAAGAAATCTTGCCCGTTTTGCCTACCGGCGTACAATATGGTCGATTTACTCAAAATGTGGGTTATACCCTCCTTGCTCGGCTGTACCTCAACGCTGAAGTGTATACGGGAAAGGCTCGATGGGAAGATTGTATCGCTGCCTGCGATAAAGTAACGGGCTATTCGTTAACGGTTGATTATAAAGCCAACTTTGCCGTCAAGAATGAAACCTCGAAAGAGATCATCTTTGCCATTCCTTACGATCATAAACAAGGAACAGTGGGCAATTACCTGGCTTCCATGACATTCCATTATAATCAGAAGAACGCTTTCTCTGCTGATGGAAGTTATCCATGGTGTGGAAACGGTATCTGCGCGCAGCCTGGCCTATGGTCATCCTATGAAGCAGGAGATGTGAGGCGTGATAAGACCATCTTAATTGGACAGCAGTACAGTGCCAAAGACGGATCAGCATTGACAATGGACAATGGAGAACCACTGAATTACACCGAAGAGATTGTTGATTATACCAAAGCCAAGCAGAACGAAGGTGCTCGAATCAACAAATACGAATGGACTCCAAATGACGTGTGGGAACGTGACAACGACTGGGTCTTGATGCGTTATGCTGAAGTGCTGATGATGCAGGCTGAATGTTATTATCGTTTAGGATACACCCCAACGGCTTTGACCTACTTAAATCAAGTACGTACACGTGCCGGTCTTAGCGAATTATCGACATTAGATGAGACTACCCTGGATCAGGAATGGCTGCATGAATTTGCATTCGAGGGCATAAGACGAACCACAAACATCCGTTTCGGTACATTCTATAAGGCCGGATGGAACCGTCCCGCAGCATCCGACAAACACACAGGCATTTATCCTATACCAAAGGTAGAACTGGAGAAGAATCCGAATCTCAAACAGAATTCTGGTTATTAAGCCTTACGACTTCTGACGATTCATCCGGTTATGAAGAGTCTGAAACATCAACTTGCGCTTACAACTCAGTTCTTGATGTTTATAAAAATGATAACTTGACAAGTCGGAGGATATAAACCTCGCGTTTACATCTTTCGACTTGTTTCACAATATTCGTTATGATTATGATGCATATGATTAAAACAATGTCCACGACCCTGCTACTCGTAACAGCCACGATGTTGGTAAATTGCGGCAACAGCAGTAAAGATGAAGGAACTGTCGGCACCATTGAACAAATCGCTCCTGCCCAAGTGGCAAAGACAAATCAGATGAATCTCTATATTCATTATATGCCGTGGTTTGTTGCTTCAGCTACATCGGGTGTATGGAATCACTGGACCATGAGTGCAAACGCATTAAACAACACGAACTACGCTTCGTATTATCATCCTTTGATCGGACCTTATGCTTCATCAGATGAAGCCGTTCTGGATTATCAGTGTCTCTTGATGAAATATGCCGGGGCCGATGGCGTGATGGTCGATTGGTACGGAACGCAGCAAACAAGTGATTACCCTGTCAACGAGTTACATACCCGTTTGATGCTAAAGGCAATTGAAAAAGCAGGGTTGAAATTTGTCATTGTATACGAAGACCAAACGTTGAACGCACTGACGGATAAGACCACGCAGGCGCGTTTGGATATGAGATATCTCAGTTACAATTACTTCTCAAGTCCAAACTATGTTAAAGTCAACAACAAACCATTGCTGCTCTGCTTTGGGCCTCAAGCATTGACAACGGCACCGGAATGGACAAGCACTTTCGGAATCCTTCCAACAAAACCAGAATTTCTGGTACTCACCGGAAAGAGTTATATGTGCAATAATCAAGATGCAACCAATGCACAGGGCGAATTCTCGTGGGTAAACCCAGCACCCGACTACAGTAACGTAAGCAAATTCAATACTTACGTAGGCGGCGCCATGCCTGGATTTAAAGACCATTACAAAGAATCTGGCGTGGGAACAGGCTATACCACCTACGATCGAGAGAATGGAAATCTGTTCGACCGTCAGCTTACTGCAGCAAAATCTGCAGGACTGAGATGGCTGCAAGTCAGTACATGGAACGACTATGGTGAAGGCACAACGATTGAACCTACACAAGAGTATGGGTATCAACCACTCGTTCAGCTACAGAAATTTACAGGTGTTACCTATACCCAAGCAAACCTGGAGTTGATCGATCGTTGGTACAGAGTTCGGGTTACGAAGCCAAACGATGCACGGGTAACGCAAGCATACATTTATCTTGCCGCCCTGCAACCCGACAAGGCAAAGGCTTTCATCGAGAATTTAGAAAAATAAATATCTTCGTGCGTTGAATGATGACACACGCTTTGCTGTATCAATCTTCAACACCAAAACTAGATTAATAAAAACGTTTGAATGAAAAAGATGATTAAGGTTGTGTTGATGCTGTTCATCAGCCTATTTGCACAGAACGTCACAGCCAAAACAACAGAAAAAATCACCTCTCCTGACGGCCGGCTCGTTCTGGCAGCAGGAGTAGACAAACAGGGAAAACCATATTATCAGTTGTCGCGTGACGCAAAGACAATTGTGAAACCATCGAAACTGGGATTCGTACTTCGTGACGGACAGCTGAACGAGGGATTTCAGATCAATTCGTTCAAAAAAAATTCTTTTGACGAAACATGGTTACAACCATGGGGCGAAGAGGAAAAGGTGAGAAACCAGTACAACGAACTGCGCATGAACCTGCTTCAGAAGAATGGTCTGAAAAGAATGCTCACCGTGGTTTTCAGGCTCTTCAACGATGGGATGGGTTTTCGATATGAGTTCCCTCAACAGAAGACATTGAACGATTTCGTGATCATGGACGAACTCACCGAATTCTCCCTTCCATCCGATGCACCGGCCTGGACCATCTCCCGCGATGCCCATTATCTGGAAGAATTGTGGAAGAAAGCACCTATCAGTACCAAAGACACGGTAGCAACACCCATCACCATGGAGGTGAACGACTCGCTGTATCTCGTTTTTCACGAAGCCAACCTCACCGACTATGCCTCGTTAGGATACACGCCTCACAAAGACCCCACAGGCGTAACCTTACGTTCGACACTGGTTCCTTGGTCAACCGGCGAGAAGGTTTTTGCAAAAGCACCTTTCGTCTCACCATGGCGCACCCTGATTGTGGGCTCAAGACCGAGCGATTTAATCGCCTCACGGCTCATGCTCAACTTGAACGAACCCTGCAAGATTACGGATACCTCATGGCTGGAATCCGGAAAATACATCGGAATCTGGTGGGGTATGCACATGACAGATTACACCTGGAGCCAAGGTCCCAAACATGGAGCTACGACCGATATTACCAAACGCTATATTGATTTCGCTGCCAAACATGGCTTTAAAGGCGTCTTGGTAGAAGGATGGAACTACGGTTGGGATGGTGACTGGACAAAATACGGTGATCGATTTGATTTCGTCAAGCCTTATCCCGATTACGATCTGGAAGGACTACAGAAATATGCCTTGGAAAAAGGTGTACGACTGATTGCGCACAACGAAACCGGTGGCGCGGCAAAAAACTACGAAAATCAACTCGAAGAGGCTTTCTCGCTCTACGATAAATTGGGTATCAAAGCGGTTAAAACGGGTTATGTCAATCCCTTGCTCGACAACAAAGAGCTTGAACGCTCGCAATATGGCATCAGACACTATCGCAAAGTTATCGAAACGGCAGCCAAGCACCATCTCATGGTGGTGAACCACGAACCCGCCATGCCGACTGGCTTGCAACGCACCTACCCCAACCTCATCGCCTCTGAAGGCTTACGCGGACAGGAATACAATGCCTGGTCACAGGACGGAGGCAATCCACCCTACCACGAGTGCATCATTCCTTTCACACGTCAGTTGGCTGGTCCCGTTGACTTTACACCCGGAGTGTTCAACTTTACCAACAAAGCTGTTCCCAAAACGCATCCACAAACCACGCTGGCAAAGCAATTGGCCGAATATATCGTGCTCTATACCCCATACCCCATGGCTTGTGATATGATAGAGAATTATGTCGACCAACCGGGGTTGGCCTTCATCGAAAGCTTGGAAACCAATTGGCAGAAGACGGTTGTGCCAGATGCAAAGATTGGAGAATACATCATTACCGCCCGTCAGGCAAGAGATACCAACAACTGGTTTGTAGCTGGCGTGACGAATGAAGAAGCGCGCGACTGCCAGCTGAAGCTCGATTTCCTCACACCGGGCGTAACCTACCAAGCGATGATTTATCAAGACGGTCCCGATGCCGATTATCGTACCAATCCTTATCCGCTCACCATTTTGCAACAGCAAGTAAAACAAGGCGATGTCTTGAACATGCACTTGGCACCCGGCGGAGGCTTTGCGATGAAACTGAAAGTAGGAAAGTAAACAGATTTGTCTGAAATATTAGACACCAAGAAAGAACAATTGGCATAATCGCTCTTTTCCAAGACCAAAGAGGCTGCATTCAAAAAGATGCGGCCTCTTTATTTTCAGGACCTTTTCTTGATCGAAGCAGATAAAGAGAAGGCTTGGAAGAAGAAAACAAATAATTTGAAACAAAGGCGTTTCTGACAAAGGATTATTGTGTATATTTGTGCACAAAACCTACTCAAAATGAAACAACTGTTACTATTTGCAAGTTTATTTTTTTGTACCGCAAGCCTTTCTGCCAAGGACATAACAACAGCGCCAGCGCCTGTTCTGCCCATCCCCACCGAACATCAGGTGAAATGGCAGCAGCTGGAGACGTATGCCTTCGTCCATTTTGGTCTCAATACCTTCAACGACCGTGAATGGGGATATGGAGATTCGAAGCTGGAGACCTTCAATCCGACCAAACTTGATTGCGAGCAATGGGCTCAGACATGTGTAAAAGCTGGACTCAAGGGCATCATCATCACCGCCAAGCACCACGACGGTTTCTGTCTGTGGCCCACCCAATACACCGATTACAGTGTCCGCAATACACCGTACAAAGACGGCAAAGGCGATGTGGTAGGCGAACTGGCTGCCGCCTGCAAAAAGTACGGATTGAAGTTTGGCGTGTATCTCTCACCCTGGGACCGTCACCAGGCCTTCTACGGTACTCCATTGTATGTCGAATATTTCTATAGTCAGCTACGTGAGCTCTTCACCCGTTATGGTGATATCTTCGAGATTTGGTTTGATGGTGCCAATGGTGGCGACGGATGGTATGGCGGAACAAAGGAAAAACGCGATATCGATGGCTTGACCTATTACCAATTTGACCGCGCCTATCGCATGATTGATGAATTGCAGCCACAAGCCATTGCCTTTTCTGACAACGGACCGGGCTGCCGATGGGTAGGCAATGAAAAGGGATACGCCGGTGCCACCAACTGGTCGTTCCTGCCAACAAAAGACAAAGTCAATCCAAAACACATCAAACCCGAAGATCTGCAACACGGCTTTGAAGATGGCAACAGCTGGGTAGCGGCCGAATGTGATGTGTCGATACGCCCGGGATGGTTCTACCACACCGGCGAAGACAACCGGGTGAAGTCGGTTGATTATCTTACCGACCTGTATTACCGCAGCGTAGGCCACAATGCCACCTTCCTGATCAACCTGCCGGTAGACAAAGATGGATTAGTTCATCCCATCGACTCTACCAATATCGTTGGGCTGCATCAACGCATACAGCGAGAGCTGGGCAACAACCTTTTGAAGAATGCCCGCATCAAGGCATCGAACGTGCGTGGCAAGGCATTCGGTGAGAAAGGGCTCACCGATGGCAATTATGATACTTATTGGGCAACAGAAGATGGGGTGAACAAAGCCGACTTGCTGGTCTCTTTCAAGAACGCAACCAAGATCAACCGCCTCGGCCTGCAAGAGTATATCCCCCTGGGCCAGCGCGTGAAGTCGTTTAGGGTAGAATACCGCCAAGGTAATAACTGGTTGCCGCTGAAGCTCAACGAAGAGACCACGACCATCGGTTACAAACGTTTGTTACGCTTCCCCACTATCGAGACCAAACAACTGCGTATCCGCATCACGGATGCCCGCGCCAGTCTATGCCTCAACGAGCTGGGCG
The DNA here is from genome assembly GCA_937874345.1 of uncultured Prevotella sp. GTDB lineage: Bacteria > Bacteroidota > Bacteroidia > Bacteroidales > Bacteroidaceae > Prevotella. The sequence continues at coordinate 466 of CALNBT010000029.1, read as the reverse complement.
CCTACTATGCACCCCATGCCACCGACCATTTTGAAGTGACCGAAGCCGACATCAAAGGATTGCCCTTCACAACGGTGAACGCCAACACGCCCAACAGTCTTGTGATGGATCTGGGCAGCGAAAAAACAGTGAAGTCGTTGCATTACACGCCCGCAGCCAAAGGCATCATCACCCATTACGAGATTTTGGCCGGAAACGATCTGACCCAACTCAACAGCCTTGCCAAAGGCGAGTTTTCGAATATCCGCAACAACCCCATCCGTCAGGATGTGTTCTTTGCGCCTGTCAAAGTCCGTTACATTATGCTGAAAGCGACGGCCACCGTGAATAACGAGCAGGCACAGGCAAAGAAATGGGTGGTACAATAAAACCATGCAGTACTTTAAAAGCCATTCTCTCAATCTTAACATAACCCGTTGGCGGAATTAATTCACTAAAAAATGTCAGGAAATAAGTTGTGCATATC
>CALNBT010000028.1 GCA_937874345.1 uncultured Prevotella sp. | reverse complement strand
TGTGTGAGAAGATGTTGTAATACTTTGAAGGTCAAATATTCGTCTATGCCATGATTTTCCATTATCTTTGCAACTCAAATTAAATATTAAATAGATTCAACAATATGAAAGCATTTGTTTTTCCTGGTCAAGGCTCTCAATTCGTAGGAATGGGAAAGGAATTGTATAACCAGAATCCTTTAGCAAAAGAACTGTATGATAAGGCTAATGAAGTATTAGGTTATCGTATTACCGATATCATGTTCGAAGGAACTGACGACCAATTGAAGGAGACAAAGGTTACTCAACCTGCAGTTTTTCTTGATAGTGTCATCTCTGCTCTTTGTATGGGCGATAGATTTCAGCCAGAAATGGTTGCAGGACATTCTTTAGGAGAGTTCTCTGCTTTGGTAGCTGCTGGTGCATTGAGCTTTGAGGATGGTTTGAAACTGGTTTACGCACGTGCCATGGCCATGCAGAAGGCTTGTGATGCAGTTCCAGGAACAATGGCCGCTATTATTGGCTTGTCCGACGAACAGGTAGAGACTATTTGTGCAGAAGTGAGCAAAGAGAACTGTCCTGTTGTTCCAGCTAACTTCAATTGTCCAGGGCAGCTGGTTATCTCAGGAAATATTGATGCTGTTAATGAAGCTTGTGAAAAGTTGAAGGCAGCAGGTGCTAAGCGTGCCTTACCCTTGAAAGTTGGTGGAGCATTCCATTCTCCTTTGATGCAACCGGCCAAGGATGAACTACAGGCTGCCATTGAGAATACAGCTTTCAATGAACCGAAATGTCCAGTATATCAGAATGTTGACGGTAAACCTCATACGGAGGCTTCCACCATCAAGGCAAATTTGATTGCACAGTTGACAAGCAGTGTGAGATGGACATCATGTGTTCAGAATATGATTGCTGACGGTGCAGATGATTTTACTGAATGTGGTCCCGGAAAGGCATTGCAAGGTATGATTGGACGCATTGACAAGAATGTCAAGTCTCACGGAATAGAGGAATAGATTACAAATCTATCTAATTCTTTTTGAACCCCTCTTTATGAGGGGTATTTTTATTTATGGAGGAAGTTTATTAAAAGAGAAGAGAGAGATTGGAAAGGTGAAATGGAAATGTATAAATCCATTTCTGAACCTTGTAATTATGAATATAAATACCTCGATAAAAACGCTGAAGTCCATAAAAATGCTGAGCGTGCAAAAAAGTTATGATGATAATTTACCAGATATTCACCCGTCTTTTCGGGAACCGAAACCTGACACGCCACGTGAATGGCACTATTTTAGAGAATGGTGTGGGGAAGATGAATGATATTTCTGACGTTGTTCTCAAACAAGTCCGAGAATTGGGAATGACTCACGTATGGTATACTGGTGTGTTACGACATGCCACAACGACAGACTACACCGAATTTGGGATTCCACGTCAACATCCAGCCATTGTGAAAGGAAAAGCTGGATCGCCCTATGCGATTTCCGACTACTATGATATTGACCCCGATTTGGCGGTGAACATAGACAAAAGAATGGAGGAGTGGACGGCGTTAATTGAGCGGACACATCGTAATGAGCTTAAGGTCGTGATGGATTTCGTTCCTAACCATGTTGCCAGACAATATCGCTCGATAAACAAAAAGAAGGGCATCCGTGACTTAGGAGAAGCGGATGATATGAATATGCATTTCTCTGTTCATAATAACTTCTATTATTGTACAGGACAGCCTTTTAGTCCTTCTATTGATTTATCGAAAGATGCAGAAATGCCTTATGTGGAATATCCTGCAAAGGCAACGGGTAACGATTGTTTTTCTTCATCTCCCAGTGCCAACGATTGGTATGAGACTGTAAAGCTTAATTATGGTGTCGACTACTGCGATGCTGGCGGGCGTTCAGAACATTTCGATCCGATACCCGATACGTGGTTCCAAATGACAGATATCTTGTTGTTTTGGGCATCTAAGGGAATTGATGGATTTAGGTGTGATATGGCTGAAATGGTTCCGTCAGCCTTTTGGAAATATGCTACCCAAAAAGTGAAGGCTGTTTATCCGAATTTATTATTTATTGGAGAGGTGTACGACCAACAGCAATATCGAAATTATATTACCAGCGGATTTGATTATCTTTATGATAAAGTGGGCATGTACGATTGCCTGCGGCGTGTGATTTGTGGTCATAGTCCTGCTTCTGATATCACTTACCAGTGGCAGAAAATGAATGATATTCAATCACAAATGCTTTATTTTTTGGAAAATCATGATGAACAACGCATCGCCAGCGATTTCTTCTGTGGTGATGGCCGTCGTGCCATTCCAGGTCTGATGGTCTGTGCCTTGCTCCAAACCAACCCCATGATGGTTTATGCAGGCCAGGAGTTCGGTGAACGAGGGATGGATGCAGAAGGATTCAGCGGTAGAGATGGACGTACCACAATCTTCGATTATTGGATGGTGGATACGATTCGGAAAGGATTTTTCGAAAAGAAACAATTGAGTGATGAAGAGCGTTCCTTGGCTTTAGTATATCAACGGATACTTACTTTGGCTCGTGACCATCAAGTGATTTCAAAAGGACTATTTTTTGATCTAATGTATGCCCAAACAGCTAATTTATCATTCAATCCTTATTCTCATTATGCTTTCTTGAGAAAGTTCAATCATCAGGTGTTGTTCATTGTGGTCAATTTCTCTGCTGAGGATGTAGACCTTAAAGTGAAGATTCCTTCACATGCTTTTGACGTTTTGCACATGGAAGAACAAATTGTCGAGGCCATTGATTTATTGACAAACGAACCGATGACTGTCGCTTGGAAGAAGAATGTCGAAATATTACTTTCTGTCAAAGGTTTTGGCGGAAGAATCTATCAAATGGAGTTGACATGAACGAAGAAGAATATTTATTGAACGAACATCATAAGGAAGAATTTCCTCCGGCCCATACGGCAGAACATCTTCTTAACCAATTGATGGTGAGGATGTTTGGCTGCGAGCGTTCGATTAATGCACACATCGAACGGAAGAAAAGCAAGATGACGTTTATATTGGAGCAGAAACCTGACCGGCATGCTGAGAAAGAAATTGAAAAAAGAATGAACGAACTGATAGAAGAAGATTTGCCAGTGACCTATGAGTTTACAGATCGCGATCATCTTCCTTCCAACATTAACGTCGACCGTTTACCAAATGATGCTTCGGATACAGTGCGAATTGTGCGGATAGGTGATTTCGATGTTTGTTTGTGTATTGGCAAGCATGTGCGTTCAACCTCACAGATTGGTCGTTTTGAGGTCTTGGGAACTCAGTGGGACGAAATGAAGCATACTTACAGAATTAGATTTAAAGTGATTTAAGATAACACTTATGTGCTGTGGCTGAATATATGTTCAAGGCTTTTTTGACTGCTATAAAAAAAACTTTGATGGCGATGATCAGGCGCGTTTCCTTTCAAGGCTCAACAATAACTGGCATATTTTTATTGTATTGAGTGCAGATTTATTGAACGTTACGAAGGGTCTTTCTAACATTGCTCTTAGCACGCACTTCCTGTTGCACATAATATAGACAAATGGATAAAAAAAATACCACCCTTGTAAAAGTTCAGAAAATCTTTTCGAGGAGAACTCCTTCACTTACAAGAAGGTCAGAAAAATCTAAAGAGGGTCATAATGCTCCTCTGATGGCACATCTCAGTATGTTTTTTGCTTGTGCTATTTGGGGTTTCATGTCTCCACTAGGAAAAGAAGCAATGAATAATGGTGTTGATGGTGTATCCATGGTATCATTTCGAGTGTTGGGTGGCGCTATCTTGTTTTGGTTCTTTTCGTTGTTTTCTAAAAAAGAACATGTGCCAACGAAGGACATCTTTCGTTTCTTTGGTGCAGCCTTACTCGGTATTGTCTTGAATCAATGTTGTTTTACGATTGGATTAAGCCTAACATCTCCTATCAATGCAAGCATTGTAACGACGTCGATGCCAATCTTTGCGATGATCTTGGCTGCCTTCATACTAAAAGAGCCGATTACAGGGAAGAAGGCATTGGGTGTGTTGGTTGGGTGCAGTGGAGCGTTGATTTTGATTTTGACCAGCTTGAAGTCTGCTGATTCAAAGGTAGGAGATATTCGTGGCGATTTATTGGTGTTGAGTGCACAAATGTCATATGCATTATATCTGTCTGTCTTTAACAAGTTAGTCAAAAAGTATTCTGTGTTTACAGTTAACAAATGGATGTTTTTGTGGGCAACTTTGTTAATCTGGCCTTTTTCGTTGCCACAAATAGCGCATCTGTCTTGGACAACCATTTCAGCCAAAACATGGATTGAAACGATTTATGTGGTTATCTTCGGAACATTTATCGGTTATCTTCTTGTTATTCAAGCCCAAAAGGTGTTGCGGCCAACAGTTGTCAGCTCCTATAACTATGTGCAGCCATTGGTTGCTGTTATCGTTTCTGTTTTGACAGGTATGGGCGTTTTCAGATGGACGCATGGACTGGCGGTCATTTTGGTGTTTGTCGGTGTTTGGCTTGTTACCAAGTCTAAGTCAAGAAGAGATCATCTTACCATGTTAGAAAAGCAACTGCAAAATGAAAAGTCTCACTCAGAAGATTGATTTTGCCAATGACAAGAGATCTGTTGAATGGGTAAAGATTGTGCCGTAAGCTATATTAGTAATGTGTGTTCTACGAATAATAAGCAAGTATAACTTTGGTGAAAAGTATGCTTTCCATGTAATTTCCAGCGTTTGAATTCTTATGTATGGTTAGCAATCTATTCTGCATGGAGCGACCTGTTTTGTCAAGAAAATATACCTATTTTCGGATCTCATCTTATTTGCAATCTAGAAAAAGAATAAGGCTTTTGCAAAGTGTTTTGACGTTTCGTTCTACCCAAAAACGAGTTTTCGAGGCCATTGTGCTGACTTTGTGTACCGATTAACATGACTTTGGCCGTTCATTAGATACCTATTGACGGGCAATAGCATTGAGTTTGTAAGATGGTTTCATATCATTTTACAAACTCATTTTTTTGGTTCAAACTGGAAATCGTTGAATGATAGAACCTTATCCCTTTTCTCCATTCTGGCGTATTTGAAGCAATCCGAACCCTTGCTGATAAATATCCAAACGGCAAGCGTACTTTTATCAGGATTTTTCCGAAGACAACCAGCTTGAGATGCAACGCGGCTCTTCATGCAGAAGTACAGAAGATACTATTGCTGCTGATATTCATCAGCATGAAATGTTGTTTCAGGCAGATGTGGTCCGCAGAAGAAGAGATGAGTTGCTTGGCTGTTTTCCAAAAAGCAAGACCTTAAGCAACCAAGAACTCGAGAGGATAGTCTGAATATCATTAATGCATCAAACTCACGTTAATTAGGTGAAGGAAAGGTTTTATTGCCAGCCTCCACCTAGACTCTTGTACAGATATACAATATTGATTAATTGCTGTTGTTTGGCATCAAGAAGATCCATGGTAGCATCTAATGCATCTCGTTGGTCCATAAGGACATCCAGATAATCGGCACCGCCACTGAGATAAAGCTTGTTGGCGATATCTACAGATTCATCGAGTGTTTTCTTCTCTGTTTGTTTCAGCTTGTAGTATTCGTTAAGGTTTTTGTTTTTCTCCATCAAAGTACACACTTCAATATAAGCAGATAATAGGGTCTTGTCATATTGATATAAGGCTTCTATTTGTTGTGCATTTGCATTGTTGAAGTTAGCTTGAATGGCTTTTTTATTGATCAGTGGACCTGTTATTCCTCCCATTAAACTGAATGCCAATGATTGGGGAAGGTGAGTAAGGTATGTCGGGTTGAATGCATCTAAGCCCAGAGTACCCGAAATATGCAATGACGGCAAGAATTCTTTGCGGGCTGCTTCCACATTCCATTTGGTTGCTGCCAATTGGTGTTCTGCCTGTCTGACATCTGGTCGATTGAAGATCAATTCGCTCGGAAAGCCTGAAGTGATGATTTGTGGAACAGATTCCATAAAGGTACTGCTGCTACGGTCAATCAAAGTTGGATATCTTCCCAATAGCAGGTTCAAGCCATTTTCGGTCTCGACGATTTGCTGCTTAAGTGCAAATTCGGTAGAACGAGCCTTAGCCAGTTCTGCTTCAAATTTCTTTACACCCAATTCGGTACCGGCATTAGCCTGTTTCTGTATTTTAGACAATTCAAGAGCTTTCTTTTGTAATTCGATGTATTGTTGGATTACTTTCAGCTGATTGTCAAGGCATAACAAATTGTCGTATTTTTCAGCTACAGTTGCTATCAGAGTAGATAATACAGCATTTTTACCTTCTACTGTTGCCAGGTAATTTTCTACAGCAGCCTTTTTCCCGTCTTTTAATTTATTCCATAAGTCAACTTCCCAATCGGCCTGTAATCCTCCAGTGTAATTCATTAGCGGATCGGGCATGGCTTTACCTGGTTTAATATCTGTAGATGCATTTCCTGCTCCTTCACTTGTATAGCGACCGACCTTATCGACACCAATACTACCACCAAGAGAAACTGAAGGCAATAATCTACCTTGACTAGATAATACGTCACTTTTAGCCATTTCAATTTGTTGGAGCGTCATGATCAAGTCTTGATTGTTGACCAAAGCAGTGTCTATGAGCGACACGAGCTTGCTGTCTGTGAAAAACTGTCTCCATGGAGTCAATACGGCCGAATGCTTAATACTGTCAACCGTTCCTTCATATTTTTGAGGAAGTGTTTGCTTTATCCTGTCAGGTACGATGGTTGCCTGCGGGGTTTTGCAACTTGTGTATGCCAAGACTGCAAGCCCTATAATGATATTATTCGCTTTCACTTTTGTAATTTTTATCTTTTTCTTCTGTCAATGGTTTGCTTCGCTGATATTTTACCATTTTTACCTTTTCGGCGATTGTTCCAAAAATATAGTAAAGACTCGGAATGAGTAAGAATCCGAAGAGTGTTCCAATAACCATTCCGCCAACTGCTGCCGTTCCAATGGTACGGTTGCCCACAGCACCGGGACCTGATGCAAAAACAAGAGGTAATAGACCGGCAATAAAAGCAAATGATGTCATCAAAATAGGTCTGAATCGCGCAACTGCACCTTCAATGGCAGCCTGCCGGACAGTCATACCTCGATTCTTTCGTTGAACTGCATATTCCACAACTAACACAGCATTCTTACCCAAAAGTCCAATCAACATCACTAATGCTACCTGAGCGTAAATGTTGTTCTCTAATCCCAAACACTTCAATAAGAAGAAGGCTCCAAAGATTCCTGCTGGAAGAACCGTGATAACGGGGAGTGGCAAGATGAAGTTCTCATATTGTGCGGATAATATCAGATAGACGAATCCAAGACAAATCAGAAATATGAAAATAGCTTGATTTCCCTGACCTACCTCGTCATTCGAGATACCTGCCCAGTCTATGCCATAGCCATGAGGTAATTTAGTTTGTGCTACTTCTTGAATTGCCGCGATCGCTTGGCCGCTACTATATCCGGGCGCAGGGGTTCCCGTAACCTCAGATGAGTTGTAAAGATTGTGACGGGTCATTTCACTGAGACCATATACTTTTTCCAAATGCATGAAATCAGCGTAAGGCACCATTTCGCCGTTTTCGTTTTTAGCATAAAGTTTCATTAAGTCTTTAGGAAAGGCTCTAAACTGTGGCTCAGCCTGAACGATTACCTTATACGGTTTACCAAAGCGAATGAATCCTGTTTCATAATCAGACCCAACTAATGTAGAGAGATTGTCCATGGCTTTGCCTAAAGAAATCCCTTTTTGTGCTGCCATCTCATTATCAACCCGAAGCAGGTATTGTGGGAAACTGGCAGAGTAGAACGTGAAAGCTGAACCAATTTCGGGACGTTTGTTCAGTTCATGAACAAAATCTTTGCTTACTTTTTCCATTTGATGAAAATCACCACTTCCCGTTTTATCCAGTAAACGCATCTCAAAACCGCTCGCTGCTCCGTAACCAGGTATCGATGGGGGTTGAAAGAATTCAATGTCCGCACCTGTAATGTTGCGACTTTTTTCTTCCAGTTCGGCAATAATTTGCTTTGCTGATTTCTTTCTGTCTTTCCAGTCTTTTAAATTGATCAAACAGGTCCCCGAATTCGCTCCTGTACCTTCTGTAAGAATTTCGTAACCTGCTACGGAAGAAACCGACTCAACATCCTTTTCCTGCTTCGCAATTTTCATCATCTTTTGAGAAACAGCATTGGTCCGTTCCAATGTAGACCCGGGTGGCGTTTGGATAACGGCATATATCATTCCTTGGTCTTCTTCGGGAATGAATCCTGCAGGCAGACTGTTGTTTAGTAAGTATGCAAGAATACAGAACAATAGTAACAGCGGCAGGGTGATCATTTTATGAAATACTGTCTTAGTCAGGAAAGCACGATAATGAATAGCCCCTTTATTAAAGGAAGTGTTGAATTTGTTGAGAGCTTTTGTGACAATATTCTCCTTTGGCCGATTTTCTTCTTCTTTCGTCAGAATCAATGCACATAGAGCTGGAGTTAAGGTCAAAGCAACAATGCCGGATAGAATAATGGCCGATGCCATCGTAATGGAAAATTGTCTATAGAAAATGCCTACAGGGCCACTCATGAAGGCAACTGGTACAAATACAGCGGCCATGACTAATGAAATAGCGACAATAGCTCCACTGATATCTTTCATGGCTTCCGTGGTGGCATCTAAAGGGGATAGATGTTTTTCGTCCATCTTTACATGCACGGCTTCTATGACCACTATGGCATCGTCGACGACAATACCGATGGCCATGACCAAAGCAAAGAGAGATATCAAGTTGAGCGTGATGCCAAAGGCATTCATGACAGCGAAAGTGCCAATCAAAGAAACAGGAACAGCCAGAATAGGAATAATGGCAGAACGCCAATCGCCCAAGAATATGAATACGACGAATGCTACCAAGATGAAGGCTTCCAATAATGTATGGGCCACTTTATCCATTGATGCATTCAAGAACCGGGAGATGTCATAGCTAAGTTCGAAATGCATACCTTTAGGAAATGACTTTTCTAGGTTTTTCAACGTAGATTTTACATCACTAATAACCTGGCTGGCATTCGAACCGTAGGACTGTTTCAATGTGATGGCTGCTGAAGGATTGCCATTCAGAGTTGAATAGATATCGTACATGGTACTTCCAAATTCAATATCGGCAACATCCTTTAAGTGAATAAACTGGCCATTGCTATTTGATTTGAGGATGATATTACCATATTCTTTTTCGGTACTATAGCGTCCGGGATATTTCAATACATATTCAAAGGTCTGTGCCTTTCGACCAGAACTTTCACCTAGTTTACCTGGTGATGCTTCAATACTTTGTTCCTGTAATGCATCGAGGACTTCATTGGCAGAGAGACCATAGGTTGTAAGTTTTTCGGGCTTTAACCAAATGCGCATTGCGTAATCGCGGTTTCCCAAGATATCAACGTCACCAACACCATCAACACGCTTCAACTCGGGGAGAATATTGATATCAGCATAATTGAAAAGAAACTTTTGGTCTGCCTTTGGATCGTCACTGTACAGATTGATGTACATCAAAATGTTGGGTTCTTCCCTAGAGATCTTTACACCTTCTCTGACAACGGCTGGCGGTAATTTGTTGATTGCCGCAGAGACTCTATTTTGAACGTTAACGGCATCGACATTGGGATCGGTTCCCAATTTGAACACCACATTGATTTCGCCCTCACCATCGTTACCGGCATCTGACTCTATATATTTCATACCCGGCACACCATTAATAGCTTCCTCTAGTGGTATGACAACCGACTTGATTGTTAATTCGTTGTTGGCACCAGGATAGTCGGCAACCACATTTACCTTTGGTGGTGAAATAGATGGGAACTGCGTTACAGGAAGGTTGAACAACGAGAGAATTCCCAAAAAGACTATTATAAGAGAAACAACGATTGACAGGACTGGTCTGCGAATAAATTTTTTGAACATCTTGAGTTCGACGTTAAGTAATTGAGAATATTGATGTTAAGTATATCCGGATAGCTATAATTGTGTGTCCGATAAAAGACCTAGTTAGCATTCAAGACGAGCCCTTGCAAAACTTTCTCTGGTGCTTTGTAACGGAAGTTGATCTGATCTTCATCATTTACCTTCTGTGCGCCATCCACCAGAAAACGATCAGAAGCTGATAACCCTTTTGAAACGATATACTTGCTTGGTAACTCGTTGGAAATTTCTATTTCACGTGCATGTACAATGTTTTTGCTGTCAACAACAAATACAAACTTCTTATCTTGAATTTCGTAGGTTGATTCTTGTGGAATGATGAGGGCATGACTGAGAGGGATAGTCATTCTGACTTTTCCTGTCTGACCATTGCGGAGCAGTAGTTTCGGATTTGAAAACTTAGCACGAAGCGAGATACTTCCTGTTTCGTTATTGAATTCACCATCAATAGTCTGAATATAACCAGGTACGCCCAATTGTTTCCCGTTTGCCAATATTAGTCCTACAGGTTGCTTGTTCTGGTTACCAGATTGAGTTTGAAAATCGAGGTATTCTGGTTCAGAAAGATTGAAATAGGCATACACAGAACTGTTATCTGATAGACTTGTCAGCAAGTCGCCTTCATCAATGACACTGCCTCTTTTTTTTGGAATTCGGTTGATGATACCATTAAATGGAGCGCGGATTACGGTGAGTTTGAGATATAACTGCGAAAGACGAAGTTCTGCCTGTGAACCTTGCAATTTAGCAAGGGCCATTGCTTTGGCGTTTTTTGATACGACATTGTTGGATACCAGCGTGCTCGCATTTGCGTATTCTATTTTTGACTGGTCGACTTCAGCTTTTGATTTGGCTACTTCATCGGCGTAGCCAGCAGGTGTTATCTTGAAAAGGATCTGTCCCGCTTTGACATATTGTCCCTCATCAACACAAACTTCTTGAAGAAAGCCCTTAACTTGTGCACGAATTTCAATGTTCTTAAGAGATTTAATATCTGCTACATAGTCCTTAGTCAAGGTTGTGTTTGTCAAAAATGGGTTTGTAACTGTGTAGATTGTTTTTTCTTCTTTGTCACCTTTATTTGAATGGCAACTTGTCGTAACGAATGCTATCCCCATAGCAATAACCATCATTTGTCTGTTCATTAATCTCATACGATGATATAGTTTTATATAGAAAGAACTTGAATGTGTCGGACACCTGCATTAAGATACTCATACTGTTATAACAATAGTCGTATATAGGCATAATGCTTGTACTTTCTCCTCATTTTTTTCTTAAAAAGGATACCTATTAATTTTTGTGCAAAAGTGCTCTTTTATGTCCTATAGATTGTTAATTGACTGTTAAATATCAAATGAAGTTGTACAATAAAAATAAAATACAACAATTCAAATAGCGTTAGTGTTCTTTCATCCTGTCAAGTATGTGAAACTAAGAATGTAGGTTATTAAATGATTTGGCAGTATTTTTGAAAATTATTTGTTAGGAATTCTATTATAGTCTGAGATTCTATTGAATGCAGAATAGATATTAATATGAAGAAAGGAGTCTGAATTAATAAACGATCATTTAGAGTATGTGCTCTTTGAAGACGGATTCAAGTCACTTGCTTGTCTCCTCTAGAAAGATTTGATCGAAATACTGCTTAAGCTGTTCAGGATTTTCGATGATATTCCTTATTTCTTTCAGGTGTTGTTGGTTGGGTGAATCAGGAATCCAAAGACGGATATATCCATTGTTGGAATATTTTTCCTGCATGTGATCTTGGAAACGTTTCCATTGTTCTTGCATGTCTTTTTCGGGATAATGCTCTAACCCAAATTGAATGGTACGTCGAAATACATGTTCTGGTTCAAGGTCACGGTCGGCTTCAGCCACAATTTTTCCATACATGGTGCGAGGAGTATGCGATGCACTTGCCCGGTGGTCTTCTACAGCTTCGCGCATGATGTTGATTTGTTCGGGAGAGAACCAACGCTTTAGTCGTGCATCAGATGCTAAGATTTTACCGCCTGTAAGATGGTGAACAGCACGAGGACCTGACATTCCGATGTCGTGATATGCGGCGACGGTATAGGCCATATCGATATCTGCTCCTAACTTGCGAGCCAGAATAAGACTGTTTTTAATCACATGCTGCACATGACTGAGGCCATGTGACGTACCAAATGCATTATACTGTGGGAGAATATTCTGTTCAACAAACGACATCAGGTCAAGAGTTACCATATTTTCAATCATAAAATCAAGTTGTTTTGCAAATATAAAAAAAAAAAATTAATTTTGCAAATTACAATAAGCAGATGCAATTAAAACGCAAAAGATGCAAGAAAACTTTGTAGAACGAAATTCGTTAAAGGCATGGATGTTGGCAGCTCGTCCAAATACGCTCACTGGCTGCGCCGTTCCGGTTATGATAGGTACCGCTTTAGCTCTTTCCGACACACAATGGAATATTAGACTGTTACCGACAGTGCTGTGCTTTCTTTTCGCTTTCATAATGCAGATAGATGCCAATTTCATCAATGACTATTTTGATTTTCGGCGTGGTAACGATGATGAAACAAGACTTGGCCCACAAAGAGCTTGTGCGCAGGGATGGATTACTGTTGAATCAATGAAGAAAGGCATCATACTTACAACTGCATTAGCTTGTTTAGTTGGTTTGCCTTTGGTATTCTTTGGCGGGATAGAAATGGTATTGGTTGGTATCGTGTGTATCATCTTTTGCTTTCTATACACAACACATTTGGCTTCACGGGGAATGGGTGATCTGCTTGTTCTCGTTTTTTTTGGTATCGTTCCTGTCTGTGTTACCTACTATTTAGAAGTGCCTGCTTCATTTCCAACAATATCTTTTGAAGGCATTGTCAGTTCAATTGCTTGCGGATTGGTGATAGATACCTTGTTAATGGTAAACAATTATCGCGATATTGAAAATGATAAGCGAGTCCATAAAAGAACGCTGGCTGTGTTGATGGGACACAAAATGTCGGAAAAGTTTTACCTGTCGTTAGGATGGATCGCATTTATAATGGGGATTGTATTTATTTGGAATGGTCACCAGTGGGCTTTTATATTACCAATTTTTTACTTGATTCTGCATACGCTGACATATCGCCAGATGGTTCAAATTAGCAAAGGAAAAGCTTTGAATATGATTTTGGGCAAGACTGGCCGAAACATATTTGTATATGGTGTACTGGTCTCTTTTGGAATTTTGTTATGAAAGATGGAATCAGTATTGTTGATAAGGAAAAAACATCTTACCATCAGCAAACGATAGATCTATTGACAAAAGTACCAAAGGTTAGAAATGCTTCTTTTGATATCATGAAAGGTATCGCAATGTTGGCAGTCATTATCGGCCATATTACTACGCAATGTCATGGATTTATCTATTCATTTCACATGCCTTTGTTTTTTATCGTCTCAGGCTATTTCTTTCGTTTGGGAAACCAACGAGAATCCATGAAGAAAGATGTGAAGCATCTTCTGTATCCATATCTTCTTACTTGTGCGGCAATTCTTATGGTTTATACCCTTCGAAGCATATTCGTTCAAAAAGATTGCATCTCTTCGTGGATCTTGGCTGCTTTTTATGGAAGTGCCACCTTGTCACATGTTTCCTATTACTGCGCTAAGATACCGCGCATTGGTGCCATCTGGTTTCTATTGGCCTTGTTTTGGTGCAAGAATCTGTTTCTGTTGATAGTCAAACATACTCGTTATCCCTTTTTAATCAGTCTGTTGGTATCTGTCGTTTCCGCACTGATCAACCGATATATCATCAACGCCCCCTTTACGATATTGATTGGTTTCTCCGCAACTATTTTCTATTATTTGGGATATTGGGTAAGGAAACAGGGAGGTTTTGATCGATTGAATATTCTCTTAGCTGTGGGCTGCATTATGGTTTGGCTTTTTGCCATGCTTACATCAGACATGTCAATAGCCAATGCGCTTTACAAAAATTACCCAGTGAATGTGATAGGAGCTTTGGGAGGAACCTATGGGATGTATCTGGTATCCACATTGCTTTCAACAACGAAATGGATCGTTTCGAGGTCTTTTGAATGGTTTGGTCGAAATAGTCTTACCATTTTATGTTTACATCTTTTTGAAATGGACGTTCCTTTTTTTCGCACTTTCTTTCATGTTTCTGGTTCATGGACAATGGTATTTGCCATTATGTTCTGCGTTGTGGGTGTTTTGGTGCTGAAACGAATTCCGTTTGCAAGAAGAATTTACAACATCAGTTGATCCTTTTTGGTATTTTCTCCTTTTAGGCTAGATGGAACAAAGAAATATTTATCTTGATATAGCAAAAGGCATAACGATCATTCTTGTTGTCTTGGGGCACAGCATACAGTATGGCTCATTTGAGTATTTGCATGCCCAATTTTTTCAAGATCCATTGTTTGTTGCAATCTATAGTTTTCATATGCCGTTATTTATGTTGATTAGCGGCTATTTGTTTCATGGGTCCATTTGCAGACATTCCTTTAAATATAATATCAGAACTAGATTTATGAGTCTTCTTCTTCCTGTTATTATTTGGAATTCTATTTACGTTGCCTTGATCGTCCTCCAACATTATCTTGAAGGTTCTACCATTCATTGGACTGCTCTATTAGTCTCCTATATAACGAATATCTGGTTTTTGTGGGCTATATTTTGGAGTAGTATTATCGTTTTGATCATTCATCGGTATTTTTATGATAACATAGTACTGTATATCGTATTAGGATGTATAGCTTTACTCTTGTTGCGTAATAACAATATTTCGTTATATATCTATATGTACCCATATTTTGTTGTGGGATATTTGTGGAAGAAATATGCGCTCGATTTAAAATTCAAAGACCTTCACACATCTAAAAAAACAATACTATTACTTGTTTCTGGTCTGTTATATATTTTGTTGTATGATGACTTTTCACGAGAAGACTATATTTATATAACAGGAACAGGACTCATCAGAAATTTAAGAACTTCTCAACCATTCTTCGATGCACACCAGCTTGGTATTGATATCTTTAGATATGTCATTGGGTTTGTGGGAGCATCTTGCATCCTTATGCTTATCAAGCTTGTCATGGGATCCTTCAAATCTAAAAAGCTCAATACCCTGAATCTCATTTTGGCTAAGTTCGGTAAAAGAAGTTTAGGTATCTATATTATCAGTGTCACTTTCATAAATGGACTGATATTGCCGAGTTTGCCCTATAAAGAACACTTTGGATATTTGATGATAGGAATTGAAACGATTATTTTTGTCACGATTCCTTATTTTATCACAATATTTTTAGAGAAGAATAGGCTGACAAAAAAGCTGATGCTTGGTTCAAGATAAACAAAATCATCTGCTTTTTGTACATTTATTAGCCTTTACCAATCATTGAAAAGACTGAAGGCAAACCATTTCTGGCACTTTTTTTAATTGAAGAAATTCCAGCTAAGTCCGAATCTTAGAATGCGTTCGTTGATAGGGTAGTGTGGAACTAAAAAACTTTGTTTGTTGCCACTTCCCGCATTAGCATGACTATACATGACGAAAAATCTTGTTTGCTTTAGATGAAAATTAGCATAAACATTGACGATGGGATAATTGCCAATTTCTATCTTTTCTTGGTTTTCTTGAACAACAAACTGGCCCAAAGCGGGACTATAATCCGGTGCAATGTATTTAGTAAAGTAAGTTCCATCAGCACCAAAGTCACATTTCAAAACATGTGCGATCTTAAATCTAAGATAAAGGTTGGTGTAGACATTGAATTTTGGTAGCGGCAACGCATCTTGATTAGAAGAGTTTTGGAATGTTAGTTCGTTTTCCCAATGAAGAGGCCCCCATGTCATGTCTTGTGTCAACGAGGCTGTCAATACGTTGATAGGTTTGCTACTTTGCCTAACACCTACTTGTGTTTTGGTCCTGCCATCAGAACTGTTTATATTATACGACTGAGCAAAATATGTATAATCGGTTAGTTCATCAACGGCAACACGAAGTGTGGTGTTTGTCTTGGCATAACTGACTAATCCCTGTATATGTGACTGGGTATAACTATTTAGGTCGTTATTGTCCCATAATATATGTCTTCCATGATAATGCCTATAATAGAAGGTTGGTTTTACTCTTTTGAAAAAGCCACTTGGAGCTAACTGTAAAGTATCTCCAAAGAGCTTGAAATTAAGGTCTGCCTGTGCATTGATATTGATATTTCCCGCATCTTCGCCAGCAATTCCCAATTCGCCTAGAATAGAATAGTGGAATGTCTTTCCTTGAGTTTTACTAAGCTGACCACCTACTGATATGGAATTATCATTATATGAAGCTGTTCCAACGCTGTCTGGAAGGGTAAAATGACGTAATTCGTGACTGATAAATGCTTTGAGTCCTGACTTTGCCCATTTGTTAAATCCTTCTAGTAGAGAGATTGCAAAAGTGTTTTGAATTCTGAAATGGTTAGTTTTGTCGTAGATAGAGTCTGATTTGAGGGGCTCAGCCATCTGATAGGTATTGGCATAGTATTCGGAAGGAGTATTGTAAGCTTCATAAATTCGTGAATAGTTATCAATATTCAAAGTGTGAATGAAACTTGTGACTGGTACATATTCGTTTTTCAGCCAGCTAGTATCTTGCTTTTGTGAAGAATTTACCAACAAACTATCGACACCTTTTTGTCCTTTCACCGAAATACGTCCGGTGTTTGTGTCTTGTTTTGTAGTTGGTTCAATACCGGCAATGATTGCATTGTCAGGTCGACCGGATAAAACGGGTGCTTTGCCAATCGTCTCTTCGTTGATTTTTCTTCCTTCTAATTTTGCTTTCTTGATAGCCTCATCTTTCTTTTTCCTATCTTCTTCCTCTTTTTGAGATTGTAAGGCAAACTTTCTTGCTTTGATTTCATCATTCGTCATCGGTACTTTTCGATTGAAACCGACGTTGTATCGTTGTGTGAAAAAAAGGTGTTGATTATCATTTCTGTTCCAGTTTTTTTGCAAAACAGTAGGAATTTCAGATGCCTGGTAGTTCGCATCAAAACTCTCTGGATTTGTGATGTATCTGTCATTGGTTATACCTCCGTTCTCAGTGTTTTTTTGATTGTTGGTAGAAACCAAGAGATGGGCCTGATATCGTTCACCAAGATACGAACCGTACATCGTATAGTTAAAATTCGAAGAGGCTTGGTTTGAGTAATAACCACGCCCATAAAGGTAATCAAATTTGAACCCCAATCCTATTTTCTTTCCAGCATTGATACCGAACTTCGCCGTAAAATGGTCCTCACCGTTGGTTCTATTGCCCGAAGTATTATAACTAAGGTTGGTGATCGGGGATAAGGTGTTCGTAAAATGGAAATCTTGAGGAGCTACGATAAAATAGTCATAAGGTTGTGTAAAGACAAATTGTTCGATTTGTGGTCTGTCTACAAAAAGTCTGTTGATGCGTGGAGCTCCGAGGTTGCCAGTAGTATTATATTCTCCACGAAGTCCAGAAGTAAAGATACTATTTTGGAACATATGTGAGAGAGTGTCTGGAGTCGCCGGTGAAATATCTCCAAACCGTTCATCAACAGTCCAGACTTTTAGTCCTTTAGGAATCTCTTTGTCCTTATTCTTGTTGATAGAATCGTTGGTGATATTGTTGTTGACGCCGTTTCTTTGGGTAATATTACCGTTGACGTCAACTTGATTAAAATCTTGTATCTGAGCAACAAGATGTAAGGATGACAATAAAAGAAAAAAAATTGCGGTAATTCTTGTCATTTGCTGAATATTCGAAGGCTACTCTCAGCCATCTTGAAAAAGATAGCCGTGAGAATGGTAACCACTCCTACAGTTTCCAAATTACTGAAAAAGTATAGAACGATTCCAACCAGTGCACATAAGATAAATAATATGTTTAGAATGTTGCGAATGATGAAAATACGATCACTTCGATTATTCCGGCCGTCAATTTGTCTTTTTGGAAAGAGCTTTATCATAATGTTTGGTAGTTGAATCGTTACAAAAGTTAGATAGATGGTGATTAGGGATAAAGATGACGTTTTTGCTTCAAAAGTAAATTATTGCTTTAGCAGCGTACTAATCTGTTCAAATATCTCGTCTTTACGGTCGATAGTCTTGCGGCGGAATTTACTAGACCCATTCTTTAAGTCGTTCTTTTTCTTTGTCAAGGCGAGCTTATCTGTTATCCAATTTTCTGCACTGATCTCCATGTGGCTAGGACGACCCTGCTCATACAAATAATAGATTCTACTCAGTGTCAGTTGAAAATGATTGTCGGAACAAGTGGCAATCAATGTATAATTAAACTGAGTCTGGTCTAATGATAGAAAAGAACGAGAGAACGCTAACCATTCACTATAGCGAGCAACGATAATTTTTTCGTCTGTATTGGTCAATAGGACACGACTTTGGATCTGGTTTTCCTGATGCGCAAGGTCGTCCAGATATTTATATGCGATGTCGTAGATTTCTTGACCTGATTTGTTGGGTACATTTAAATCAAGCGTAAATACCACTTTCTTGTCCGCATCTTCTGGAACTGCTCCCTCTAGATACTTGGGATCTTCCTTGAAGTTGTTTGGATAAGTCGGCTTTTGTGCCGATTCATTGTTTTTTGATGTAGATTGTTTATTCGTGAAAGTACTAGAACTAGGAATTGACCAGCCTGATGATTTATTAGGTTGCTCATTGGCTCCCGCCGGGCTATTTTTCTTTTTAATAGCATCTGCGGCTTGTTCTGCTGCCTTTTTGGCCTTTTCGTATGCCTCCTGTGCAGCTTTAGCTTCCTGTTTTGCCTTCTCTAATTGTTGCTCAGGAGTGAGAACATCTTGTGCCTGAGCCATAGAAGCCATCAACAAAAAGATGGCAATTATCAAATTTTTCATCATAAAACCAAATTGGATTAGTTCACAAAATTATATAAAAAAAATGACAGTAATTCTGTAATATTCTTGAGATTGGACTTGATTAACGAATATTAACCGTGCAAACTGGTGAAAGTAAAAAACTAAGTACGTTAAGATTTCAATTCCAATATGGATTTTAATCGAACAATCTCATCTCTATATTGTGCTGCTTGCAAGAAATCAAGATTTTTTGCTGCTTGCTTCATCAACATAGTTGTGTTCGCAATGCTTGTCTCTAATTGCTTTTTTGACATTCGTTGGATAATAGGATCAGCAGCAAAGGCAGCTGAATCGGGTTCCAAATAAGATTGTTTGGCGACACCATTAACAGGATATTTTGTATTCTTACCTGCTTGATCTGACGTTGTGAGGATGTTTTTGATGTCTTTGACAATCTGTTTCGGAGTAATATGATGATCCTCATTGTATTTCAACTG
>CALNBT010000027.1 GCA_937874345.1 uncultured Prevotella sp. | reverse complement strand
ATTCCATATCCTTCTTCTAGTGTAATTAAATTGGCATAGCGAAGAGAAAGGCGAATAACGTTACAGATGCAAGCATTGTTTCCTGCACTTGCTCCCATCCATAAGATATCATGATTGCCCCACTGAATGTCCCAACTGTGATATTTCTCCATCTCGTCAAGAATGATATGAGCTCCTGGTCCTCGATCGTAAATGTCTCCGAGAATATGCAATTCATCAATAATGAGACGCTGGATTACATTGGCTAAAGCGATAATGAAATCGTCTGCTCTTCCTGTAGATACAATTGTATCTATGATAACATTGTAATAAGCAATTTTATTTGTCTCACCACTGTTTTCGTGAAGTAGTTCCTGGATAATGTAACTGAAGTCTTTGGGTAAGGACTTGCGAACCTTCGACCTTGTATACTTGCTCGAAACGTCTCGACAAACCATTACCAATTGATGCAAAGCAATATGATACCAGTCGTTGATGTCCTCTTCAGTTGTCTTGACAATATCCAGTTTCTGCTCTGGATAGTAAATCAACGTGCACAACTCTCTTTTTTCGCTTTCCCGTAATGTATTTCCAAAAAGTTCGTTTACTTTTCTCTTGATATTACCCGATGCGTTTTTAAGGACATGCTGGAATGCTTCGTTTTCTCCATGGATGTCTGCAAGAAAATGTTCGGTTCCTTTTGGCAAATTTAAGATAGCTTGCAGATTAATGATCTCTGTGCTAGCACCAGCAATAGATGGAAAGGACTTGGCCAGCAATTCCAAATATTGCAAGTTATTTTTAATATTTCGGTGAGTCATGTGCTTGTGTTTTAATCTATTATGTTGAATGAACAAAAGCTTTTAATTGTTTCGATAATTTGTCCTCTAAAGGATCTAGTGGCATAAAACCTTGTGTGAGGTTATAATCTTCAGCCATCAGTTGCATCAGTCGTGAGGCAAAGAGGTTTTGATGTAATTGTTCCAGCATCGATTTTAGAATATCTTCATTATATTCGACGGTGAGTAAGGTCTGTTTTAGTTGTTCTATTGTTTGTGAGTGGATGTTTTGCCGATGGAATTGGTATTGCAAATAGAGAAACTGGTGACAAACTTGCTTCTCTATTTCATTGTTTTCACCTAGAGCATTAAGTTCTTTGTCAATGTTTGCATGGATTTGGAGATCGTGACGTTTGATGATTTCATCATATAAACGAATAATTTGGTCGCCCATTTTTATTGGTGAAATCGATGAAGTGATAAGGGCATTGGGGATTAAATGGACCTGTTCATTCAAACGTCTCTTTTCAATTTCCATCCGTTCGGTGTTGCCCCAAACAATTACAGCACTCGATTGTTGAACTGTTTTTTTTTGTTTCACCCAATCGTTGTGGGCTGCCAAACTTCTAGAATGAGAGATTTGCCATGGTGTCATTCCACCCATAGTAGATAATATCGTAGGTATATTCAGATTATGTGCGCTTGTTATCTGTTGAGTTGCTTGAAGATCCCAAATTCCAAGTACATGAATAATATCAGGAAACTGTTCAGTTAATTCAATGTCTGCCTCACGATTGCTCATGACTTCGCGAATCATTGCCAGATATTTCATCTTCATTTTCGAATGATTCTGCTTGGGTGATATGAATAACTGAACTTTCATTCTTATAATTTATGACTCGAAAAATCATATTTGTTAACACACTTATATCGAATATAATAGAGTAGTTGATGCCAAATAATTGAAACTTCGAAAGGAATGATTCTGATTAAGGATATATGAGGCAAGAAGTATTTCATTGTCTTCCTGGAACATAGTACGTGTAACAACATTAATACCCACAAAGCTACAACACCAATTATTGTTAGTAACCAATTTGTTAGCAAGATAGCATAAACAATACTTGCCAGGATCATCAAATAACTGAAATACAAGATTAGCATATCCAAATTGATACAGAATCGAATCGCACTAGATCTTTGAAGATATTTTCGAGTTTCCAGATAGTAAAGATGTTTATTCATCCAAGCTTTTTTATTTGGAATATCTTCCATGATCCAAGCATTTTTGTCGATTTGTAATGCAGTTGAACTTGGTTTTGCAAACTTATTAACGATAAAATCGTATTCTCCTCTGATAAGATTGAGATTTCCTCGAAAGCCATCCTCATGAATAAAATAGCTTTTCCGGAAAGCTAAGTTTCTTGATCGGGTGGTGTATGCTGTACCTTTGTATGCTTTTCTCAGGAAGTATAATTCAAAATACAAATGCTCCAACTGGTAATATTTCTTTGCTTCTGGTAGATAATTACTGTAACCAAGTATTAGGTTTCTCTCATTTAAACATACCGAAGCCATAGACTGCAACCAATGTTTTGATACTGGCGCACTGTTAGCATCAGCCATTATGATCCAATCATACTTCGCTGCCTTCACTCCAATGGTAATAGCCAACTTCTTTCTGCTCATATATCTAGAAGATGAAGGAACAAAAGTATAATAGAGTCGTGGGTCACCCTGATACTGCTTAAGAAGGTTTTCTGTATCCACATCTCCTTCATCGCATACAATAACAACTTGGTAGTGCCCATTATATTCTTGTGATAAGAAGATGGGAAGATGCTTCTGCAGCTCCTCCGCTTGCTGTTGTACGGTAAGCAATATTGTTATAGAAGATAATGTTTCAGATTCTTCTGTCGTTTGATTGCCCATTGGTGGGGTATCATGCATCAATCCTTCTACATTTTCTATAGAACTATTTAACGTATCGACATCAGTTTTTTGCTGACTTTCTTTTTTCTGTATCTGGTTTAATATGGATCTGAATCGAAAAAAAGGAGTAAACAATGGAGCAATCAATGCTATGAAAAGCGTGATGGCACCAAGAACTATCGTTATCGTATCAAAGTTCATTAAAACATTAAAATCTAATTCGTTAAAAATCTTCAGTGATGTATCCAACAGGGAGCTTTCTACAATTATATTGGCTAGCCATGATTTCACCATAAGCGCCTGCAGATCTTAAGGCCAATAGGTCACCTCGATGGCAAGAGTTGATGTCATAAGATTTCGCAAACACGTCACTAGATTCACAGATAGGTCCAACGATATCGTACGTTTCTTGAGGACCATCGTTTGAAAGGTTCTCAATTTTGTGAAACGCCTGATAAAGAGCGGGGCGAATAAGATCAGACATACCTGCATCTACGATACAGAATTGCTTATGTACTCCTTTCTTAATATATAATACTTTCGTTATCAAGCTACCACATTGGGCAACAACAGCACGGCCCAATTCAAAATGCAGTGTCTGGTAATCCTCCAATTTTAGATGCTGTGCATAGGTTTTGAAGTACGATTTAAAGTCAGGAATAGACAATTTGTTCGGATGTTCATAACTTACTCCCAAACCTCCTCCAACGTTTATATTGTCTATTCTTATATGTTTCAGACGAAACATTTGTTGAATCTGATTGATTCGATTACACAATGCAACGAAATCATTCATATCAAGAATCTGAGAACCAATATGGAAATGAAGGCCCGTAAATTGAACATGAGACATTTGTGAGGCCTTTTCAACAACTTGCTCCATATCACTCATGGCAATCCCGAATTTGTTTTCTGCCAGACCTGTTGTAATATTAGCATGTGTATGGGCATCCACTTCCGGATTGATACGTAAAGCGATGCGAGCAACTCTCTCTTGTTTGGATGCTAACTCGTTGATTACTTCAAGTTCTGCGAGGCTTTCAACATTAAAACAAGAGATATTTTTTTCGAGTCCAAGATTAATTTCCCAATCACTTTTCCCAACGCCGGCATAAACGATTTTTGA
>CALNBT010000026.1 GCA_937874345.1 uncultured Prevotella sp. | reverse complement strand
ATAATTGGATAATTTTCCTTTGAATATTTGCAAATATATAAAATATATATGACAAAGCGAAGGGCCTGAATGTTAAAAGAATATGAAGAAACGATCAAATTTTTATGAATAGTTTCAATTGTCACGATTTGCCAAATACGATTATTCATGATGTTTCTAAGCAAGGTCGGCTTTAATCATTCTTCTTTATTTTGTCAAATTTGAAGATTTTCATTGTGTTAAATATTGCAGAATCGAGCATGAATACTTGCTTTTGTCAATCATAAACAGTATTTTTGCTAGAGATTTTTTTTGATTTCGTGATTTGCGAAATCATTCTTTGAGGTTGGTTGCATCCTGCACCAACCTCTTTTTTTGAAGGATATATTTGCTTAAAGTTTACCTAAATATTATTCAAAAGGCTGGTCCGTCGATGTTATTAAAATAGATGGTTGACACTCTTTTTCTCGACTTATCAGATTTTTATTGCTAAAAATTTGTTTAAATGGTTTAATCAATGTATCTTTGTCAAATTCAAATACTATTACTAATAAATAAACTTATTGCCTATTGACGCACGTTTACTTAGAATTAATTTTTAAGAAATGAAAGAATTGAAAGAGCTGACCGATGAAGAGTTGGCACTAGCTTATGTCAATGGGAGCAATCAGGCATTTGATTTGTTATTATCACGTAACCAATCCAAGCTTTATTCGTATATCCTTTTTGTCGTACGCGACAAAAATTTAGCTGACGATTTATTTCAAGAGACTTTTGTAAAGGCTATTACCAAAATGCAACAGGGTAAATATACCGTGAGTGGCAAGTTTGGCGCTTGGCTGATGCGTATCGCACACAATGTCATTATGGACTTGTACAGAGGCCAGAAATCAGATAAAATCGTTGAGGCAGGAAAAGAAAACGACTTGTCTAATATTTCCAGTTCTGATTTTCTAGATATGAATATTGAAAGCAAATTCGTCAACGACCAAATTCTGTGTGACGTCAAGAAAATGATGAATCTGTTGCCAACCCCACAACGTGAAGTTGTCTATATGCGTTTTTACCAACAAATGTCATTTAAGGAAATTGCAGAATCGACTAATGTTAGTATCAATACGGCATTGGGACGTATGCGTTATGCCATCATGAACCTTCGTCGAATGGCTAACGAACATCAAATTCAGTTGCAAATGGTATAATTCTTTGCGTAGAAAAGCGCTTAGCGTTTTGTTGATACTCCTTTTAATGAGCGTATCGTTTCCTTTGGATCACTAGACTTGAAAACATAGCTTCCACTGACCAACACATCTGCTCCTGCATCAACCAAGCGAGGTGCGGTTTCGTTTTGAACGCCCCCGTCTACTTCAATCAAAGCCTTTGATCCAGAATCAGTGATGAGTTTACGTAGTTTGATAACTTTCGAAATCGTATTTTCGATGAAGCTTTGACCTCCGAAGCCGGGATTGACACTCATAAGCAGAACCAAATCGGTATCACAGATAATATCTTCCAGTAAATGAACGGGGGTTGATGGGTTTAGCGCAACTCCAGCTTTCATTCCTGTATCATGAATTTGCTGGATGGTTCTATGTAGGTGGGTACATGCCTCATAGTGAACGCACATCAGCATGGCACCACTGTCTGCCGTTTGTTGGATATACCGTTCAGGTTGAACGATCATGAGGTGTACGTCGAGAGGCTTCTTACAAATCTTCGATACTGCGCTGATGATGGGAAAACCATAAGAAATGTTTGGCACAAAGACCCCATCCATGACGTCCATATGCAGCCAGTCTGCCTCGCTCTGATTAATCATTTCGATATCAGATTGGAGATTTGTAAAATCTGCCGACAGCAATGAGGGGGAAACAAGTGTGTTCATATTGAATTTAAAAATGGATGATGGTTAGTTGAGACAGCAAGTTGACTTTCTGTCTTTTAGGATGACTACCCGATAGGTATGTGCAAACTGTCTGATAAAATTGAGGGTAGCTTCAGCGGGCTTCAATTCTTCTGGAGTAAAATATTTCATAGGCAATTCCTTTTTACAGATCTTTATTATCAAAACGTTACCTATAACTTTTTATTACATGGTCTGAAGAATTATTTTTCGAAAGAGATCTAAGAAAAACAATATGAATAAATTTATATCTATTATAATAAGGTAATATCATGTGAAGATGGAAAAGTGATGTTACATTTTGATGAAAAAAAAATTATTTTAAGGGAAAAATAACAAAGTTTTTTGCAGGAAATAAAAATAAATGTATATTTGCAACAGAAAATAATTCAATAATTAAAAATGTCAAAGTTAGTATCTACATCATGGTGGTGGCGTTTCTCAAGATTTCAAATATCGTGAGTTACGAAGCCATGTGTGTATTTTAACTGTCATATCATCAAGGCCTGTCGTTCTTACGACAGGCCTTTTTTCTTTTTTTGACTGTTGTCATGAAAACTGTTAGATAAGAACAAGGACGATAATTTGAAATTTGACAAATCAACTAATAAACGATCATTGAACACAAATGCAGAATCAACATATCCGGAATGTACATTACTGCTCAAGGTTGATGATCATAAAAAAAATGAAAGGAATAAAATTATGACAATGAAATCAGTTTTAGACCGTTTGTTGAGTCACGAGTTGCTGACACGTGAAGAGACGAAGCAAATATTAATTGGGATTACACAGAAGGAATATCCGGAGGAACAGATCACAGCCTTGCTGACAGGATTACAGATGCGTGGCGTTACCGTTGACGAACTGCTTGGTTTTCGTGATGGTATATTGGAGACTGGTGCACCCGCAATTCTAGATTCTGACCGTTATATTGACGTTGTTGGAACAGGAGGGGACCGAAAAAACACCTTCAATATCTCTACAACAGCATGTTTTGTGATTGCAGGAGCAGGATATCAAGTAGCCAAGCATGGAAATTATGCCGCAACATCGGTTAGCGGGGCATCAAATGTTATCGTAGGACATGGTGTAAAGTTTACATCGGATATCGATTTGTTGAACAAAAGTATGAACGAGTGCGGAATTGTTTATCTGCATGCCCAGCTTTTTGCCACTGCGATGAAGTTTGTTGGAGGAATCAGGAAAGCACTTCAGTTCCCTACAGTATTCAACCTGCTTGGCCCCATCATCAATCCTTCCCAACCTAAGGCGCAACTCTTAGGCGTGGCAAATTTGGATCAGATGCGGTTATACAATCAGGTATATCAGAAGATTGGTATCGATTATGGCATTGTGAATAGTATTGATGGCTATGATGAAATATCATTGACCGGTGATTTCAAAGTAACGACCAATGAGTATGAAAAAATATTTTCACCTGCAGAATTAGGTTTTGAAAAAGCATTACCCGAGGAATTGGTTGCAGGTGCTACAGAAGAAGAGGCGGTTCATATCTTCGATGCTGTATTAGAGAATTGCGCACTCCCAGCACAAAAGAACATCGTTTTAGCCAATGCAGCTTTTGCTATTCAGGTGATGGAGCAAGGTAGGGTGGATATCCAGGACTGTATTGCTAAAGCACGTGAATCATTGGAGAGTGGAAAAGCATTGTCAACATTTAAGAAATTTGTAGAGATCAATTCGTAATGAAGGATATTTTATTTGATATCGTAGCGCATAAGAAGGAGGAGGTTGCCGAATTTAAATCGATAGTTCCTGCGCATAAACTATATGCACAGGTAGAAAAGTTGTCCGATGAAACCTTGCCATCCATGCGACAGTCGTTGTTAAAATCAGCATCAGGCATCATCAGTGAGTTTAAACGTCGTTCTCCATCCAAAGGATGGATCAATGAAGCGGCTCAAGCTGATGTCGTTCCGATCAGCTACCAAGAAGCTGGAGCGACAGGCCTCAGTATTCTGACAGATGACTATTTCTTTGGAGGTCGTGATGAGTTTATCAAAATGGCACGACACGCTGGCGTTACTATTCCAATCCTTTATAAGAATTTTGTCATTGATGAGTATCAACTGTTTCAAGCTCGTTTGGCAGGAGCATCCGTAATACTTCTCATCGCAGCTATTATCAAAAGATCCGAATGCAAGATGTTGATGAAAACTGCGCATGAATTGGGATTAGAGGTTTTGTTGGAAATGCATCATGAGCAGGAGTTAGCATATGCTGAACTAGAACCTGACCTTTATGGTATCAACAATCGTGACCTTGGATCTTTTCATACTGATGTACAGAACTCTTTTCGTCTAGCTGAAAAGTTACCTGAAGACGGTTGCAAGGTGAGTGAAAGTGGTATCTTTGAAGCACAAACCATCAAGCTGTTGCGTGAGAATGGCTTCAATGGCTTTTTGATGGGTGAGGCATTCATGAAGACAGATAATCCAGGAAAAGCCTTAAGTGAATTAATCAAACAACTATGATCATCAAAGTTTGTGGTATGCGCGATGCCCAAAATATTCGCGAAGTGAACGAGTTGGATATTGATATGATGGGTTTTATTTTTTATCCAAAGTCTCCTCGATATGTACACATGATTAACAGCATGGCAGGAATTCTTCCGGATTATAGTGAAGAACGCTTAGCAACAAATGTCAATCAAAACACTGTTGCATCCAAACGGGTTAAACGGGTTGGCGTTTTTGTTGATGACATGCCACAGAATATTGTAACCAGGGTCTATAACTATCAACTAGATTTTGTACAGCTGCATGGTGATGAGAGTCCGGTGATGATAGAAAATCTACTCAGAACCCTTCGTCCGGACATTCAACCCAAGATCAAAGTGATCAAGACCATTTCGGTATCATCTGCTAAAAGTTTCGCGCAGTGTTATGATTTTGAACATTTAGCCGATTACTTGCTCTTTGATACATCTACAGAAGTTAAAGGTGGCTCAGGAAAACGCTTTGATTGGAAATTACTAGATGCCTATACTGGACACACTCCTTTTATCTTAAGTGGAGGAATTGGTCCGGATGAAGTAGACCTCATTAGACAAATCAAGCATCCTCTGTTTGCCGGAATCGACGTGAACAGTCGTTTTGAAACGGCTCCAGGTGTAAAAGACATCGTAAAACTAAAAACATTTATTACAGAAATTCGTAACTTCTATGAATAAAATTAATCAACTATTTGAAAATAATCAAGACAGAAAGTTACTGTCTTTATATTTTTGTGCAGGTAGTCCTACACTGAATAGCACAGGGTCTGTGTTGAAAGCCATGCAAGATGGCGGAATAGATATGGTTGAAGTAGGTGTTCCCTTCAGCGACCCCATCGCCGACGGACCAGTTATTCAAACTGCCAGTACCATCGCATTGAGAAATGGCATGTCGCTGAAAACCTTGTTTGCACAGCTCAAAGAAGTGAAAGATCAGATCAAGATACCATACTTGTTAATGGGCTATCTGAACGTCATGATGCATTATGGCGTGGAAGCCTTTTGCAAAAGTTGTGTTGACAGTGGCGTTTCTGGATTCATCTTTCCTGATTTGCCCTTCGATGATTACCTTAGGGATGTCAAACCCATTGCCGACCGATATGATTTGCGTGTGATCATGATGATTACTCCCGAGACATCTGAAGAAAGAATCCGCATGATAGACGAACATACAGACGGTTTTGTCTATATGGTTTCATCTGCAGGAGTGACAGGAGCTCAAAAGGATTTTAATGAACAAAAGTTGGAATATTTCAAGCGGATTGATGATATGAAGCTGAAAAATCCACGGATGATCGGGTTTGGAATCAGTAACAAGCAGACCCTTGAGAATGCACAGAAATATGCTTCAGGAGCAATCATTGGAAGCAAGTTCGTTGGCTTGCTTAATAAAACAGGTAATCCTGTTGAATCTGTCGCTCAATTGAAAGAGGCGTTACAGCAATAAATCATCCAATATTATCCAGATTGTATATCTGGAAGAAACAATATATCCTGACGTTGTGGCATGAATTATGAGCGTTGCCACTCGTCAGCTATAACAAACCATAACATGATGAAGAATTTTTATGTTGACAATAACGGTTTTTTTGGCCGTTATGGTGGGGCTTATGTCGCCGAGATATTATACAAATGTGTACATGACCTTCAGGAAGCTTACCTTCCCATTTTTGAAAGTCAAGAATTTCAAGATGAATTTCATCAATTATTGAAAGATTATGTCGGTAGACCTACACCTCTATATGAAGCCAAACGTATGAGCGAGAAATATGGTTGCCATCTTTATTTGAAGCGGGAAGACTTGAATCATACCGGTGCTCATAAAATCAATAATGCCATCGGTCAGATTTTGTTGGCAAAGAAAATGGGTAAAACCCGTATCATTGCCGAGACCGGTGCCGGGCAACATGGTGTGGCCACAGCTACTGTCTGTGCTTTAATGAACATGAAGTGCGAGATTTTCATGGGCAAAACGGATGTTGAGCGACA
>CALNBT010000025.1 GCA_937874345.1 uncultured Prevotella sp. | reverse complement strand
CCAAGCCTCCAACCAATTGGTAAAATACCACAACACCTATCAGTAAGGGCAATGTTGCCTTCTGAAAGTGGATGCCTGCCCATCCTGCTGCCAATGCAAGCAGTGTTGATTTCACGAGGATAATTGGTAAAACAGCGGGCGCAGGCATACCGAAAAGCCACGAGTTGATGAGTGGAGAGAATACGGCTGTGAGCAATCCAACCTTCCAACCAAATTTGTATGCGCCAACTAGTGTAAAGAAATAGATCGGTAGAAAAATCATTCCACCTTTAGGAATGGAATGGAACAGTTGTGGAAACAGAATGTTTCCAAATACAAAAGCAAAGGCCAATCCATAGGTTTTGGCCTCTTGATAACCTGGAGCGTAAAACTTAACGTTCGAATTCATCGTATTTATTCGGTTTTGTTGTTATTATTCATTTCAATAAAGTGCGCTCTGAGCAGTAGCTCTATCTCTTCGGCTGTATGGGCTTTACTTACAATTTGTTCCAAGGGACAGCGGGTATCGCCTTCAGGGATCTCAATGGCATCAACTATTTGCTGATACGAATAAGGTATGGCCTGCTCTTCAAACAGCAAAATGGCCGGTTTGCTCATCACATCAGCATATACTTCTGCAACTTGGGCTACAATCATCAGACCTGCAGCAGCCTTTCCCACAACTTTGTCGGCAACCATTGCTCCATGCAGGTTATCGGGTTGATTGTCGATGAGCCAAATCAAGTCACGCACACCCTTTTTAAAATAGGTACTAACGTTTCCATTTTTCAACACAACCAATGAGCATGGTTGGGCGTACAGATGTTCTATCAATGAAGAAAGCATACCTTTTAATCGATGATTTCGCCCATCTGCTCCCATATTTTCAGGAAACGTTGATGGTCAACCTTCTTTTCGTATTCTACTTTGATATGCGCACCAATCAATATACCGTAAGCCTGTTCACTGATAACTTCTGCGTAAACTTCGACCACGCCTCCTTCAACCATTGCACGAGCAGATGTTCCGCCAACAGCCTTTATGGCCACTTTTGATTGGAAAAGTAACTCGGGTTCCTCGTTGAGAAGATGATATAATGTCCTTACCCCTCTGCCTTCAAAGGTCGTAATATTTCCTTCGTGCAGCAACACCATCGAACATTGTTCGGTTTGAAGTGTTTCGATTAATTCGTTCATCATAAGCGTCCCTCCATATTTGAAACGGGTTGTAGGTAGTGCATACAACTAAATGACCTAAAATGTTATTCCTTATTTTTCAGAAGACACCCCTCATTATTGACAAGTCATGGGCTGTATAGATTGTACAAAAAGATAGTAATGATTAAAAGAACGCAGACAAGATGTTAAACCGGCTTTCGGTTCTAGTCAAGCCACATCTTATTTGTCGCAAATATAAAGAATTAATCCGATAATCCCCCTAAGTTCTCACTGTTTTTTATCTGATTGTCTGCTTTTTGCTTTCCAAAAATTCAAAGGCAAAAAGAGATTCTGGCAAAGTGCTTAGGATTCAAGGGCGTCTATTGAAAATGTATGTTTCCACAATATCAGGCGTGAGGTGTTTGGGGCAAAAAAAACTTGGTAAATAGGACATCACAGGCTGCCGTAACGTTATCATCGACTTTGTGCGGCAAAACCATGTATATTGGTAAACGATATGGTGCAAATTGTTAATCAATCTGCATGATATTGTAGGATACTTTTAAAGTGCTGTCTGTCAATGATTTGTACTTTACGCCCCAAAAACAAATTCAATACAATCTCTTTTTGCCGAAACAGGAAGAGATTCTATTGAATGCTTAAATATCTTTTGATATTCTGATGGTTATTCGAAATAATACAGGAAGATGGCAGTGCCCTCAAGTGCTGGTTTGCGCTGATTTTCAATCTCGATTTTAAAACTGATTTCAGTCTTGCAGATCCCCCTTAAGTTACTGATGTTGTAAAGTTTGGCAACCAATCGGATACGACTGCCCGTTGGTACTGCATGTACGAAGCGCAACTTCTCTATGCCATAGTTTACCAACATCTTAATGTTATTTACCTGCAAGATTTCCTCCCAGAGATGGGGCAGCAGCGACAGGGTAAGGTAACCATGTGCAATGGTGCCGCCATAGGGACTCTCTCTCCTGGCACGTTCTTCATCGACATGAATCCATTGATGGTCTAAGGTTGCATCGGCAAACCGGTTAATACGGTCTTGGTCTATTTCCATCCAATCAGATACACCTAGTTCTTCGCCCAAATGGGCTGCAAATTCTTCGTAAGAATTGATGACTAACTTTTCCATATTGATATTTTTATTGAGCGAAGTATTCTTTTCGGCATATGATAGCAGAAAGGAAATAATCGGTTATTGAAAGACCTTTCGTGTCTTTACTTAGAGACACCTTAATCGTAAAGGCGTTGCGAAGTTAATGAATAGAATCGAATTTACCAAAAATAATCGTCAATTCAGCGTTTTAAAAGGGGGATTGTATAGGTTATAACTTCTATTTTTGGGCTAGGGTGTTTATTTTTTATCCGTAGGAGGACAATTAGCAAGCTCTTTCCTCGTTATCTTTTAATATCAAAAATTAAAATGGAACGTTATAAAATTTCTTATTCGCATAAAGAAGAATTGTGGAATTCGTGGACCCATGCCGCAGGTATCTTACTTGGTGTTACCGTGGGTGCCTTTTGGCTGGCAGGGTGTATCAAATCAGGCAATATATGGGCGACGTTCAGCATCAGCCTTTATCTCTTCGGTATGCTGATGTCGTACATATCATCTACATCCTATCATGCCACTTCACCTCGTTCCAGATGGAAAGAGCGGCTGCGCAAATGGGACCATTCGGCCATTTATTGGCATATCGCAGGGTCTTATTCGCCGATCATGCTCATTGCTTTGCGTCAGCAGGGTGCTTGGGGATGGTCATTGTTTGCTGCGGTTTGGCTCATTGCCATTACTGGAACATTGATGAGCTTCAGAGGGCTGAAACAGCACAGTTATCTGGAAACGATTTGCTATGTGGGCATGGGCTTGATGATTATGGTTGCCTTTAAACCATTGATCGAAACAGTTTCTTTAAGTACGATGCTGTGGATCATTGGCGAAGGGGTTGCCTATGTTACCGGAGCTGTGTTTTATAGCTTTCATAAACGCCATTATATGCATACCGTTTTCCATTTCTTTGTGTTGCTTGGTACAATCTGCCACATGATTGCCATACAACA
>CALNBT010000024.1 GCA_937874345.1 uncultured Prevotella sp. | reverse complement strand
CAACCTATTCCTGGAGGTATCTTAAATGGTATAACAGGTACATTGATGATGGTGGGATTGGCATCACTTTTCTCTATTCCAATGGGCTTATTTGGAGGTATCTATCTCTCTAAAAACAGGGATAAGAAAATGGCCTCTCTCGTGCGTTCACTTGCTGATATCCTTCAAGGCGTACCTTCCATCATTTGCGGTATCTTGGTGTATATGTGGGTAGTAACCACCCTACACTCGTTCAGTGCGTTGGCCGGAGCAGCCGCTTTATCCATCATGATGATACCCATGATTTCCCGAAGTACCGAAGAGGCTCTTAACATGCTTCCCAATACCATCATGGAAGCAGGTTTAGCTTTGGGTGGTTCCTATACTTCTGTAATGTTTCGAATTTTATTGCCAAGTGCTTTTGGAGCCGTATTTACAGGTATTCTCCTCTCTATTTCCAGGGTCATGGGAGAGACTGCCCCTCTGATGGTAACAGCTCTAGGCGCAACATATATCAACTGGAATCCGACAAGCCCTACAAGTGCTGTCAGTCTTCTGATCTGGGAATTTTATAACGACCCCAACTTGGTCGGCCTCATTTGGTCAACAGCTTTGTTGTTGATGATTCTTATTCTTTGCCTCAACTTGTTGGCTAAATATATTTCAGCACGTTGGCGTATCAATTAATAATTTATGATTTTACAGTAAATACATATGCAAGACAATTCCTCAACAATGGCATCTAATAAAGACAAAGAGGCAACAATGCACAACGACATGGTAACAGAACAAACTCCACTCTCTCAAATTGACAATATTGACAAGATGGGAAACAACATTGATAGGAAGATTCCTATTTCAAGAGATCTTCTCTCATCCTTCAACAGCAGCTTTGAACATTCAAAGCCGTTGGTAACGTTAACAGACTTGTCGGTTTCTTACTCACCCGAGAAGAAAGCAATCAAGAATGTAAACCTTACATTTTATGAACACTTGGTTACGGCAGTAATGGGCCCAAGTGGTTGTGGCAAAAGCACCTTGTTACGCGCCATCAATCGCATGCACGACCTCTACTCTACGATTCAGACAGAAGGCGAGATACTGCTTGATGGAAAAGATTTGATGAAGATGCCTGCCATGGAAGCACGGCGCAGAGTTGGAATGGTATTCCAACGTCCTAATCCATTTCCAACAATGTCCATCGAAGAAAATGTGCTTTCTGGATACAGGCTGAATGGCATCTCATTATCAAAGTCAGAACGCAAAGAATTAGTTCAAACGAGTCTTGAAAATGTAGGCTTGTGGGATGAAGTTAAAGATTCTATCAAGAAACGTGGCTCTTTCCTTTCCGGTGGCCAGCAACAACGTCTCTGTATCGCGCGAACGTTGGCCATGCGCCCTGAAGTATTGCTTATGGATGAGCCTACATCAGCACTGGATCCAATTTCAACCAACAAGATAGAGGAACTCATTCTCCAACTCAAAGAGAAATATACCATCATTATCGTCACGCACAATATGGGACAGGCTGCCCGTATATCTGACATGTCGGCATTCATGTACTTAGGCGAACTGATTGAATATGATGATACCAATAAAATGTTTACCAACCCGAAAGATAAGCGCACCGAGGACTATCTAACAGGTGTATTTAGCTAATAATCAAGATTATGAGTACCAGCAAAATTAAAGACAGCAAGTTTCAAATTATTTTGAACCAGTTTAATCTCATTTCCGAAGTTGCAATGACTCAGCTTCATATTTTACATAAGCTACTGGAAATGACACTCGACTATAAAGAGACAAAAGAGGAAATTGATAACAATGAGATGATTATCGATCGCATCGAATTGAAGATGAGAGAAGAAATCGCTTATACCATTTTGATGTTTGCACCCAAAGCCGAGGATTTACGTAGAATTATCTCCTATCAGGATATTACGACCAACCTTGAACGCGTAGGTGACCTTGTACTGAACTGTATTGAAGACTTGGATGGAATAGACCTGGACCGAAATGATACCCGCATTTACCAACCATTACTGTTCCATATGATGGATGATGTGATAGAAATGGTGCAAAGCGCCATCCATTCTTTTTCGGTTGTTGATGTGAATTTGGCTCAAAAAGTGATTCTTTCTGACGATAATGTAGATGACCAAATGAGAAATACCATTCATATTTTGTCCGAGAACTATGCCAACAAGGTTCTTTCTCAACAAGAAATTAGTGAGATGCTTCTCATCCAATCGATTGTCCGAGATTTGGAACGTTGCGGTGATGCTGCCACAAATATCGCTGAAAGCACTATTTATTTGGTAAACGGACGAAGTGTACGTCATCCATTGGCAATGGCTGCAGAGAAAGAAGATGAGGCCAAGGAACATCCAAATAAAAATTAAGGAATAAACTTTCTAATCCCTCTCTTGTAAACGGTTTACTTGAGAGGGATTATTGTTTAGATGCAGGTAACTCAAAGATGGTTCTCAAAACGAGTGAATATATTAAACAAATATTGATGTATACGCAATTAACATAGAACGAGTTCATCAGCACAAAGAAGTAGGATGCAACGAATTACTGCGTTATAACTTGTTCACAAGCAACCCGTAGAATAGAATAATTTGAACTAATTGCAAAAATCGTAACATTTCAGATACATCTATAAAGATTTTTCTGTATATTTGCAATATAGCGAGAAGAAACAATGTTTGCTTTTAGCACTTATACATTCAACTATAAAATATCATCATTATGAGCAGATCATTTATGGATGCCATTGCGCATCGCCGTAGCTTTTATGCTTTAAAAAACGAATCACCTATATCAGACAAAGAAATACACAAACTCGTACAACAGGTTGTAACCTATGTACCCTCTGCATTTAACACACAGAGTACCCGAATGGTTGTCTTATTGGGCGACAAGCATATCAAACTTTGGAAACTGATAAAAAATGTATTGAAGGCGCTCATTCCTGCCGAAGCTTTCGTCAAGACAGAGGCTAAAATCAACGGGGCTTTTCAAAGTGGATACGGTACCATTTTATTTTATGAAGATGTTCCAACAATCCTCAATATGCAGGAACAGTTTCCACTTTATGCTGATAATTTCCCTGTTTGGTCAGAACAAACCAACGGTATGCACCAATTAGCGGTATGGACCGCATTAGAAGATGCCGGCTTTGGAGCTTCGTTGCAGCACTACAACCCACTGATCGATGAAATTGTTGCAAGAGAGTTTAACATTGACCTACATTGGAAACTACGCGGTCAAATGCCTTTCGGCGTTCCAGTCGGCGAAGCAGCAGAAAAGACTTTCTTACCAATTGAAGACCGTGTGCTTTTTCTGAAATAAGAAAATAAGAAACAATTGCATTTGCATTTACCGGAGTAACCTCATTGATGATCAATGGCGTTATTCCGGTTTTCGTTTCTATACAATAGCAAAACGACAATAAATTCAAGCAAAAAGCATTGGTACTGATCATGGTTTGAAATTTCATCCATACAAGCAAAGCATTCGCTTTTAAACGAACAAACGGCAACAAAATTCTGAATTGTAAAACATTTAGTACATATATATCAAGACAGTGTCAGTTAAGAACATGTGTAAAGTAAAGCCCCAACACTTTAAAAATACGGTGCACAGAATCAGTAAATAGAATCGTAAAAGTGTAAACCAAATACAGTCATAACAATCCCATTAAGATTGCTGCACAAAGTCAATGGTATCACAAAGCAAAGTCCTGGATATTGAGGCTCAATATCCAGGACTTTGTTTTAAAACACTTTTACTCTTTTCAATGATCAGTATTTAATCATCTTTTCACAGATTTTTCCAGTATTCCCTGCCACGTTTACGATATACATTCCTAACTGTATATCGTAACAATTGATATTGGCAACACCTTTTGCTTTACCTTTCTTAACCGTCTTTCCATCGAGATCTACCAGTTGCCAACTGAAATCGGATCCATCTTTCATCCGGATAGAGAGAAGACTTTTTACATATTTGTCTATCTGAACTTGTTTACTATGTGGGTTCGTAATTTCATCAATACCTGTTGGAGATACGATGGTTGGACTGGATGAAATTGTAGATGGCTGGCTGCCAGTCATATAAGGCCATCCGTTTTGATCCCAAAACACTTTGTCAAGGTAAGCCTGGCGACCCTTATCCGGGCTTGACGTCTGATAACCATGGTAAAGCACCCAATACTGTCCCGCATCATCTTGAATAAATTCAGAACAGTGACCAGGGCCAGCCACCTCGGGGCTGGCGTTAAGCAACGGAGAGAACTGATTATCAAGGGCCCTGCCTCCTGCCTTATTGAGATAAGGACCCATGATATTTTGAGAACGAGCCACCACCAGGTGATAGGTACTGTTGAGTCCATCGCAGCAACTGCCTGCTGAACCAATAAGATAAAAATAGCCGTCGTGCTGAATGATGTATGTTCCTTCTGTGTATGTTCCGGCAATCTGCCTCTTCGCAGCTCCTGGCATGATGGAAAGACCATCTTCTGACAGTTCGATACCATTGATACCCCTGAAGCTACCCCAGAAAAGATATTTGTGTGTTCCTACTTCAATATACAATGGGTCAATACTGTTCTGTACACCAATCTCTGAACTGATAAACAGCTTGCCACTGGTACCATCAGGTGACTT
Organism: uncultured Prevotella sp.; assembly: GCA_937874345.1. Taxonomy (GTDB): domain Bacteria; phylum Bacteroidota; class Bacteroidia; order Bacteroidales; family Bacteroidaceae; genus Prevotella. The sequence goes on along the minus strand of CALNBT010000024.1, from coordinate 341 downwards.
AAACGGACCTGTAGGACGATCGGCAACAGCAACCCCTATACCGCACGCCCATTCACCGCCCCATTGCGACATCGAATAATACATCACATATTTTCCATTGATATAATTGATATCGGGGGCCCAAATATTACCAGGATTCCAGTTGGGGCGTGTTGCATCCGTGAAAGCCTGTCCGACAATGTACCATTTCACCATGTCTGTAGACATATAAATGGGAACATGCCTTGTATCTTCTGTTGTATACAAATAAAACTTACCATCTGCAGCCCTGATGATCGTTGGATCAGGTGCATTGTATGGAATAACTGGATTTTGATAAGTACCGTTGACGGTAGTGGGTG
>CALNBT010000023.1 GCA_937874345.1 uncultured Prevotella sp. | reverse complement strand
TCCTGCAACCAGCAAGTGAACGGAGGGTACGGGGATGGGACTATTTGTGGGCGATTTTCTGCGGACGAATGATTCATACAAAGATCGACTGACGTTTGATATGGATGGCCGACAGGATGGCTCATCACGTTTTCCCAAAGACAGGAGATGAGGATTTTTTCTCTTCTGCTTCTGTAGCATGGCGCCTCGATGGTGATCAATACTGAAAGAATTGGCGTTTTTGTGATCAGGTTTACAGAAGTTTTACTTATCTTTGCTGGGACAAATGCAGCATGAGGGCGACTGACACCGTTAGACCTCGATGAATTTTGTTTGTAGAACCAGAATAACAGGATAAGTCGGTTGCTAAACATTAAATGGAGCTTCCTTCAAACCGCAAACCAGAATCTTCTGGTTGCCAACCATGAATTACATACCAAATAACTGATCATGAAAAGATTAAAAACAATTGTTTTGCTCGCACTCGCCATTCCTCTTGGAATGTTCGCAAAGGTTCATAAAACACTCTATGTAGTGATGGACGGTATCCCTGCCGATTGCATCGAACGGCTGCAACCACCCGTCATCATGGATATTGCCAAGACCGGCCATTATAGTCGCGGTTACTGTGGCGGCAAAGTGGGTGAATATTCACAGACAGCAACCATCTCGGCTGTGGGCTATACCAATTTGCTGACAGGAACCTGGATGAACAAGCATCATGTGTTGGGCAACAGCGACCAGAAGCCTGATTACAATTATCACACGTTGTTCAGAATTGCCAAAGAACAGCAACGGCCCGTTACCACTGCCTTGTTTTCAAGCTGGTCGGATAATCGAAAGGTGCTCATCGGAGAAAACAGGGCCGACAACGGCAATTTCAAGATAGATGATGTATACGATGGCTATGATCTGGATAAAAAGGCTTTTCCCGAAGACACCTTACAACAGCATATCTTCAGGATTGACTCCATGGTTTGTCATCAGGCAGCGGGATGTGTTCGACAGAACGCGCCGGACCTCAGCTGGGTCTACCTGTGGTATACCGATGATGCCTTCCATCTTTTTGGCAATGGAACCTATACCGACCGCTATGTGATGAAAACCGACCAGTTGCTGGCACCCGTATGGGAAGCGGTGAAATATCGCGAGAAGAATTTTGACGAGCAATGGCTGTTGGTCATCGTAACAGATCATGGTCGCACAGAAGATGGTCATAAGCATGGCGGACAGTCAAACCGCGAACGTACCGTTTGGTTTGCCACCAATCAGAAAGATGTCAACGCAGAGTTTCAACCGTCCTCTTTAGCGCATGTCGATCTGCTGCCAACCATTTGTCGGTTTATGAACTTCGACGTTCCGCGTGACGATGCCTTCGAACAAGACGGCCTCCCCTTTATCGGCGTTCGCGATATCTACGACTTGCACATCATGCCTTACGATGATACGGTAACGTTAACCTGGAAGAGCGATATGCCCAAAGAAAAGGCAAAGATTTATATCGCCTCGACCAATAACTTCAAGGAAGGAAAACCCGATACATGGACAGAACTGGATTCTGTAGCTTCGGGGAAAGGAAAGTATACCATCAATCTTCAGACACAACCCAAATCAAAGTTCTATAAATTTGTCGTGGCTACGAAAAACAATCATCTCAATGGTTGGCTAAACCGATAGCACGTTCTTGACGGAAAAAGTGGTTCAATCTTCACACGATGAACCGGCAAATCCCTGCTCTTGACAGCCCGTTTGTACAACCAAACGAAGTCAGGGACAGGGATTTTTCAAACACATCTGTTATTTATCCGGCGACAGTATTCAACGGTCCTTCCATGCGTTTTACGATTACTGACCGGTCCCTTCAATGCAAAGAGATCAGTCTAAGATTAAATCGCAATCCAGTTCAAAGTCATCGATGGAGGCGCCAAGACTTTTGTAAAAGGCGATGGCCGGTTTATTCCAATTGGAGACTTGCCATCGCAGTTTATGACAGGCAGATTGCTTTGCCAAGTCAATTACTTGATGAATGAGTCGGGTGCCGAGTCCCTTTCCGCGAAAGGCCGGAGTCACATACAAGTCGTCCATGTACAGAGATTTGCCTATCCAGGTGTAATAAGCGTAGAAATACGTTACATAGCCAACGATCTTCTGGTCGTTTGTCTCGGCTACAAAGCCATGAAAGAAGTCCTTTTCTGCTTTCATCCGTTCAACCGAATTGAACATTTTGTCAGCCCGTTTTTCAAAAGCTGCAAATTCACTGAACAAAGCGTCCAGTTGCACAAAATCTGCTTCGTTGGCACTTCTAATAGATATCTCGGGCGTTACTTTTTTATCGTCGTTCATGATACTTTTCTTTATCTGCTATTCATCAAAAATGATTGGCTGAAGCCTGGTCAACCCGGCTTTCCAATGTACAAATATACGCACTTTCACCAAAATAGCCAAGAAGAAGAACCCATTTCGATGGCACTGCCCCTGATCAGTCCGAATAGACAACCCGAACCGATGCCCCGCTCACCGCTTCGATACCGGAGTCGACCTTAACCTTCACGGCAGCGAGGCAGGATGGTGCCGAAACATTGGGGGGATTATACCTATCACAAACCCGGCAGCATTTCTCGCCTTCCATATGGTGCGGGAGTCATTGGGGCATTGCACGGATAAAAACAAAACGAGACGATGCATGCATCGTCTCTTTGGGGTCACTACACCTCCCTTGTCGTAAGGTCGAGGCACGGCCACTACCCTCTTTACGTACTTTCAGAATGATCGTCGATCATCCCATGGATGCCAAATCAGTCTTGCAAGCTTCCAAAGTACTCGTCCCGGAATGGATCTGCCATGGGCATCTCCACTTCATCGTCTTCTGCCAGACCGGCAATCATCGCAGCGAACGGCGCGGTGCAATAAGGAATCTTATTTCTTGGCAGCATCCGTCACACCTGCTGCAGCCTTTGGGGTCCACAGACTGAAGAATCTGAGCACTTTCTCCCGGTCATAGCCTTTTTCTTCCTCTAAATAGCCGCTATCCTGAATGTGAACCACTTTACCTTCACCATCGAGAACAACCAAGACAGGGAATCCGAAACGCTGGGGATTACCCAAACGACGCAACATCTTCTCTGGCGAAACGGCTTTGTTGCGAGGATCGTAGTTGACGTGGATATAGATAAAGTTGTCGTTGATGACTTTCGCGATAGCCGTGTCGGTCTTGATAAAGCCGGCAAAGCGAAGACACCACGGACACCAGTTGCCACCCACTTGACAAACAACATACTTGTTGGCCTGCTTAGCCACAGTCAGCGCATGGTCTATCTGTGCCATGGGGTCTATTTTTTCGTCGTAAACCTTTGTTACTTGTGCATTGGAATTCAGCGCGAACATCACGATCATCATGAATAGTAAAACTTGCTTTTTCATTTCTTATACTTGTTTCTTGTTTTGTTTTTTCACCCATTGCGGGTATTGACATCTTTCACCTTGACACAAAAAGTTATTCATCTCAAAGGATGAAGCAAAATTATAGCATATTCTGATATTACAGAAGCATTTTGCCTATTATTTGAGTGCACGAAGGCTATATTGCTAAAGTCTCCCCCATCGCCATGCCATTGATAGAACAAAGTAGATCTCAAAGCATCTTCAAAGAATAAGGATGATGCCAGAATGACGTCGGTAGGCAGAGGTCTCGGTCGGCTACCTCGCTCCAAAAGATTTCCCCACGTGATTCTTTGAACAATCACGTGGGGAAAAATATCTTGTGGCATTGTGGGGAGAAACGGCCGGCCGTTTGCCGTGAGTGAGTGTCGGACGAAACCGCGCCCCCACAATCGGTCGCGTCGACGACATCAGTCACTTACTTCTGCTTCATCCTCTGTGGTTTCAACCTTTTCAACATAGGTCTTGCTGATAAAGCGGCGACCCAGCTTCTGAACCATCCAGGGATAATAGAATCCTAATGTAACGATGAACAGCAGCGTCTGGCCCCAGAAGTACAGAAAGTCTGCCTTCTGTTCGATGTCATATCCGAAATTGTACTTTCTCAATTCATTTTCGGCCACGGTGCGTCCAACAAAATAGTGATACAGCTTGATGTACATCATGGGGAAATAAATGCCGAAGGTAATCACGGTGAAGAACAGTTCGAGGGCAATCTTTCCCATAGACTCCCAAAGGTCGGTTTCCCAATGAATATTCAAGCCATCATAATCAAAATTCATAAACCAGTTGTAGACACTGTAAATCATCGGGATGATCAAAAAGTAAGTCAGCACTTGGATACCGAATGTCGCCCAAGCCGACCGCTCACCTACGGTCCCACCTGGAATGAAACTGAGAATGTAAAACAGGAGGAATAAGGGCAACGAGGTAATCAGAAGGATGACGAACAGAGAGGTACCGTTGGGTTGAAATTCGAACGGCTTGTCCTGATAGCTGGTTTTGTTAACAAAGAATCGAGCCATGGTTGCTTTAAACCAAGGATAATAAATGCCCACGGTCAGGATGGTCAGCACCAATCCGGAAAAGGCTTTGCTCAGAAAACGGACAAAAGTACCCTTGAAGACAAAATTCTCGTCTTTCAAGCGGGTGGCATCAATCACCATTTTCAGGTAGAAGTAATAAAACAGTAATGTGATTAAAGTCACCACAACTACCATCAATAATGTGGCAAGGAGGGCCGTGTGCACGGGAGGTTTCTTCATCGATACCTGAAAGATAACCATGATGGCCATGATAGCCACATAAAACACGAACCAATAGGGAAAGAACTTTTTGCCCGAAAAAAGAAAGTCAAAATAGTTTTTCATAAGCAATTGTATATGTTAAAAAAATGAATTGCGCTAGAAATATGATTTTACTCGTACTTCATCTGACAAATATAGAGAATATATATTGAATTTTCGTCAAATATTTCCACTTTATTTTTATCAAATACAATATTTTTTGTAAATAAAATGATCATTAGAAAGGTAATATAACCTTTTGCTACCCTTTTACTTACAAATTATCGAGGGTAACGGGTATCAGGACCGGTGTGATGCCCACTTCTTTGTTCTCCCATTTTAAAGCGCGGTGCTTTGATTTTTCGGACAATCCGCCATTGATATATTGCTCTATCATCAAGGCAGCAAGGGGTGCAGCCATATCGGCACCAAAGCCTCCATTCTCGATGTACACGCTCACGGCGATGGTCGGGTGCTGCATCGGTGCAAAGCCCATAAAGACAGAATGGTCATCGCCTTTGTTCTCGGCTGTGCCGGTCTTGCCGCAGATATCGTAATGCGTGTTATGAATGCTGGCGGCCGTACCGTTTTTAACGGCTTTGTACATACCCTTGATAACGGTATCATAGGCCCATGGCTTCGCCAGACAGTAATGACGGGTGGTATCGACCTTCACCACAGCACTTGCCTCATGGATATGGGGCTTGATATAGTACCCGCGGTTAGCAACCAATGCAGCGAGGTTACACAACTGCAAAGGCGTAACCTTGACCTCGCCCTGTCCCATGCCCATCCAGATCAGCGTGGTGCCGTTCCATCGGTGATGGGTGTTTCTGAGATAGGCCGAATCGGGCATCAGACCACCATTCTCGTTTGGCAGATCTACGCCCAACGGCTTTCCCAAGCCCATACTCAGCATGTATTGGTGCCAACGGTTGATGGCTCTGAACTGTGTTGGATAGGCCTCACGGTTGTCGACCATCTCTTGGAAAGCCTTGCAGAAATACGAATTGCACGACTGACCGATGGCATCGACCAGCGCTAACGGTGCACGGTGTGGATGACAGCCGATATGAATTTTGTTAAAATAAAATCCCTTATGACATGGATAAGTCTTCTCTGGTACCAGTGTTCCTTCAGAGAGCATCTCTAACGCCTGTGCCACCTTGAACGTTGAGCCGGGCGAATAGGTCTTCGAGATGGCCCGATTTAAGCCATCATCAACCTTGTCACGGCTCACCAATGCGAGGATGCGCCCGGTGCCGGGTTCGATGGCCACGATGCTGCCCTGCTTGTTTTGCAGCAAGGCTTCGCCCAACTGTTGCAAATCGGGATGAACAGTCAACTTGCCGTCTGTGGGCAACTGCTGGGCAGAGAGTTGAAAAGCCGGAATTAAAAGGATTAAACTACAAAAAAACCTGAACCAATGTCGTATCATTTTCAAACGCTGTTGATAAATTGCGCACAAAGGTAATGATTTTTTGATGAATGGATAAGATTTCGCCATAACATCTCCATTTTGTGCAGGAAACAAGATCAATTGGAAAAATCCCCCTACTGTAGAGACGATGCGTGCATCGTCTCCCACCCGCAGTAAAGACGATGCACGCATCGTCTCTACAGTAAAAATGGACTGTCGTTTGGAATTCGACTCTAATTTTTGTGAATATCAAATACGAAACGATTCATTCAACAAAAAAAAAATCGTAAGTTTGCATGCAACAAAGAACTAATCAATATAGATTATGCATATTAAAATCGTGTTGGCAACGCTGATGTTGATTGTTTCACACAGCATCAGAGCACAGTACGCTGCGCAGCCCTACCGACAGGACAGTGTGATGGCAGACACGCTGTCGCTGTCAAATTTTCAAAAGAAGGCCGACAACCTGAGTCAGTCGCGCCTGTTTAAGTCGACATATATCGGTGTGCCCCTGGTAATTGGCGGTTTGATCGTCAAATCGGAAGACGACCACTTTCGCAGCTTGCGCAACGATTTTCTGCCGGTTTTTAAAAACCCCACCGATAATTATATTCAATATCTGCCGGCTGCAACGATGGTGGGGATGAAACTGGCGGGCGTTCCCTCGCGCAGTTCGTGGGGGCGCATGCTGGTAGGAGATGCCCTTGCCACGGCCATGATGACGGCGGTGGTGCAGGGTGTGAAACGATCGGCTAATGTGGTGCGACCCGATGGCAGCGATCACCATAGTTTTCCTTCGGGGCATACGGCAACAGCCTTTATGACGGCCACCATGCTGAACAAGGAATACGGATATCTGTCGCCCTGGGTGAGTGTAGGCGCCTATACCGTGGCCACGGCAACAGGTCTGATGCGTATTGCCAACAACAAACACTGGCTGAGCGATGTGATGGTTGGTGCGGGCGTTGGCGTGATGTCTACCGAATTTGCCTATTGGATTGCCGACATGATTTTCAAGGATAAGGGTTTGAATATTGCCGACGATAAAAACGTTTTCTTGCTCGAAGAACCAAAGCTATCGTTTGTGGGAATGTATGTTGGCTTTAACGCCCCACTGAGTCACTACGACCTGACCGGTACGGTATCGTACAAGACTTCGGTGGGTACCACGGCAGGTATCGAAGGCGCCCACTTCTTTAACCGCTATTTCGGTCTGGGCGGTCGTCTCACCGTTTCTAACGAACAGCTGATTGTAAACGAACAACAGGCTTCCGACAACTCCCTGCATTACTTCTCGTTCTACGTTGGACCGTATTTCAACCTGCCTTTGTCTAACCGTTGGAGCCTGGGCAGCAAACTATTGGCAGGATATACCCATTACTCCTCAACAGATATTGGTGGGGTGCAGGTTCCACAACATTCGGGATGGGGAGCCGGAACAGGCTTACGATTGAACTACCGGATGAAACAACACATGAGCATTTCGTTGTTTACCGATTATAACCTGCAGCACCCCGAATCATCAACCTCCAACGAATATGTTCACATGCTGGTGCCAGGTGCCGTGCTGTCGGTTAACTATTGA
>CALNBT010000022.1 GCA_937874345.1 uncultured Prevotella sp. | reverse complement strand
TTTGAGCGAAACAATCTGACAAGTATGTATAACCCACAGGCGATGACACAGAGTACACGTACATCTTCAGTAAGCTGGAGCACAACATTCTCAAGCATCGGCATGTCACTCAGCAGTTCGGCTAACCTTTCTCAAAACATGCGCGACTCGTCAATCGCGATGACACTGCCCGATTTGAATATCAATATCAGCAGGTTCTATCCATTCAAGCGAAAGAAATTAGCCGGAGACGAGCGTTGGTACGAGAAAATATCGATGAGCTATACCGGTAGATTCTCAAATTCGATCACTACAAAAGAAAGCAAACTGTTACAATCCAATCTAATCAAAGATTGGAAAAACGGATTCGAACACAATATTCCTATCAATGCAAACTTTACGTTGTTTGATTATCTGAATGTCAATCCATCGTTCAACTTTACGGATAGAATGTATTCAAGTAAGGTGGCTAAATCATGGGATGATGCAAGGCAGATTGTAAAAACCGATACAACCTACGGATTTCATAATGTTTACAATTGGTCGCTTAGCTTGGGAATGTCGACGAAACTCTATGGCTTTTGGACACCAAGTAAAAAGATTTTCGGTGACAAGATACAGACAATCCGTCACGTCTTGACTCCTAGTGTATCGTTTAGTTATGCGCCTGACTTTGGGGCTCAACGCTATGGATATTATGATTATTACCAGAAAACAGATGCAGACGGCAATGTTTCGCTTGTAGGATATTCACCCTACGAAAACGGAATGTTCTCTGTTCCCGGACGAGGAAAGAGTGGTAATATCTCGTTCGATTTGGGTAACAACCTTGAGATGAAGATCAAGAGTGACAAAGACTCTACAGGTTTCAGGAAACTTAGTCTTATCGATGAATTAGGAATGCAAATGTCGTATAATATGGCGGCTAAAGAAAAACCTTTGAGTGATCTCAACATGCGTTTAAGGTTGAAGTGGTGGAAAAATTATACATTCAACTTGAATGCGGTCTTTGCTACTTATGCTTATGAGTTGGATAGCAATGGAAAGCCTTATGTCGGTAATCATACAGAGTGGGGCTATGGACGCTTCGGAAGATTTCAGGGCATGTCACAGAACATCTCTTATACCTTGACGCCCGAAAAGATAACTAAATTCTTTTCTGGATCAGATAGTGAGGATGAAAAGAAGAAGAAAAACGGTGGCGATGTGGAAGGCATCGACACAGATATCGAGAGCAATGTGGATGATGTGATGGTTCAAGGGCAACGAGGTGCTGGCAAAAACGCCGAAGCTGGGAAGGCTGTGACAGATGCGGATGGATATATGAAGTTTTCAATACCTTGGTCGTTGACTTTCGGTTACGGAATTACGATGAGCGAAAACCGTCAAGGAAAGTTCAATACCAACTCCATGCGCTATCCATATAAGTTTACCCAAACGCTCAATGTCAGCGGAAACGTAAAAATTAGTGATGGTTGGAATATTAGCTTCTCCTCAGGTTATGACTTTGAAAACCATGCTATGTCAATGACAACAGCCTCTTTACAGCGCGATCTTCACTGCTTTAACATGAGTTGTTCGGTGGTTTTGGCACCTTATACCAGTTATAATTTCACTTTCCGTGCAAATGCTGCAACCTTGACAGACGTATTGAAATACGATAAACGTAGCGGATACAGCAATGCTGTTCAATGGTATTAATCCATAAAAGGTCTTTCTACAAGTTCTTTTCGATTGATGCGGGTTAGGTATAGCCCCAAAAAGGTTAGTGCTCCATTGAGCATCAGTAACTCGTATCCAAAATGATAAGCAAAAAAGCGTTGCATTAGAATGTCTAGTCCATAACAGACAAATGGGGAGGCCACTGCTATATAGGGTACGACCTTATCATTTGCCCTGTATTTTGTTAACAGTCCGAAACTGTAAAGTCCCAAAAGAGGTCCATAGGTGTAGGATATCAGGATGTAAATCGCATCGATGACGCTCGTAGAATTGATAGAGCGAAACAGCAGTATGAAGATAATGAAGACTGTTGATATCATCAGATGAGCTCTTTTTCGTAATTTTTCATCATGAGGACGTTGTTTGATATCAACACAAAAGCTGGTAGTTAGCGCCGTCAATGCTGAATCTGCACTGCTGAACGATGCAGCAACAATACCAATCGTAAAGAATATCACCACAGCATTGCCCAAACGGCCCGATGCGGCGAACATGGGTAAGAGTTCATCTCCTGATGCCGGTAGTGAAATTCCGCTTTTCTGCGCTAGAATTGATAGTAGAATGCCAAGCGAAAGAAATAAAAGATTGACCGGAACAAATGCTAAACCATACGAACACATGTCCTTCTGGGCTTCTTTCAATGTCTTGCAAGTGAGGTTCTTCTGCATCATACTCTGATCAAGTCCTGTCATGACAATGACGATAAAGATCCCACTCACGAACTGTTTCCAGAAATTTTGTTTAGACATCCAATCGTCAAATACAAAAATTCGACTTCTATTGTCATGAATAATGGCCGAAACGGCTTCACCAACATTCATATTCAAGGCCCCGATGATGTGCCAAATGATTAGTAAAAGGGCCGTCAATAAGCAAAAAGTTTGAAAAGAATCGGTCCACACAAGTGTCTTAATACCTCCTCTTCGCGTGTAAAGCCAGATGAGTCCTACCATCCCGATGATGGTAACGACGAAAGGAATGCCGATATTGTTGAAGACATATTCCTGCAAGATAATGCAGACGACATAGAAACGAATGGCAGATCCTGTCATCTTTGAAAGAAGAAAGAATGATGCACCAGTTTTATATGAACGATTGCCAATCCTTTGTTGCAGATAGGTATAAATGCTGGTGAGGTTCAACTTGTAGTAAATGGGTAAAAGTAAATAAGCTACTGCAACATAACCAAAGATGAATCCTAAACAAGTTTGCAAATAGGTCATTCCCATCTTGTCCACCATGCCGGGTACCGATACAACTGTTATACCTGAAATCGACGCGCCTATCATCCCAAATGCTACCAAATACCATCGCGATTGTTTGTCTCCACGATAAAAGGCACTGTTGCTTGAATGTCTGCTGGTGAGTTTGCTGACGCCTAAAAGGACTAAAAAATAAATGAATATGGTGAATAGAATAGTCATAAATAGCTTTAAAATGAATGCATTTTGACAGCTTTGAGCCTAGAAATAAACAAAATCGTTTTTGAAATCATGCAAAGGTAACAAAAATAACATGAGTAAGCATTCGGATTGGTTCTTTTTTTATTACCTTTGCGATGATATAGTTATCAAAAAAGGCAAGAGATAAATGTTTCAGTAACATGTAACTGTGAGCCGATTGATGTGACAGATTATTAATTTCCTAGATAATGAGCAAGCAAAAAAGATTTATTCTTCCCGAGAGTGAGATTCCTACACAGTGGTACAATATTCAGGCTGACATGGTCAACAAGCCTTTGCCACCATTGAATCCTTCAACAAAAGAACCTTTGAAGGCTGAAGATTTAGCACATATCTTCAATTTGGAGTGTTCCAAACAAGAGCTAGATCAAGAAAATAGATGGATTGATATTCCTGAAGAGGTGCTTGATCAATATAAATATTATCGTTCAACTCCGTTGGTTCGTGCCTATTCACTTGAAAAGGCTTTGGATACCCCTGCCCATATTTATTTTAAAAATGAAAGTGTGAACCCACTGGGATCACATAAACTCAACTCAGCCATTGCCCAATGTTATTATTGTAAGCAAGAGGGCACAACAAATGTTACAACTGAGACCGGTGCTGGACAATGGGGAGCAGCCTTAAGTTATGCCGCAAAGGTATTTGGTTTGGAGGCTGCTGTGTATCAAGTAAAGATTTCTCTTCAGCAAAAACCCTATAGAGCAAGCATCATGCGTACTTTCGGAGCAACGGTAGAAGGTTCACCTTCTATGTCTACTCGTGCTGGAAAAGATATTATTACTCGCGATCCCAACCATCAAGGATCTCTTGGAACAGCTATCTCTGAAGCCATTGAGTTGGCTATGAATACCCCCAATTGCAAATATACGCTGGGTTCTGTACTCAATCATGTTGGCTTGCATCAAACCATTATTGGCCTGGAAGCAGAGAAACAGATGGAGATGGCAGGAGAATTTCCGGATCAGGTCATTGGCTGTTTCGGTGGTGGAAGTAATTTCAGTGGCATCGCTTTCCCATTTATGCGCCACAAGATTATCGATGGCAAGAACATTGACTTTATTGCTGCAGAACCAAGTAGTTGTCCTAAATTGACAAGGGGAAAGTTTGAATATGACTATGGCGATGAGGCTGGTTATACGCCCTTACTTCCGATGTATACTTTGGGTCATGGTTTTAAACCGGCTAATATCCATGCTGGCGGTCTGCGTTATCATGGTGCAGGAACCATTATCTCTCAATTGTTGAAAGACAATTTAATGCGCGCTGTTGATATTCCTCAGCTTGAATCGTTTGATGCAGGTCTTTTATTTGCCCGCACCGAAGGTATTGTCCCAGCTCCCGAGAGCTGTCATGCCATTGCATCTACGATCCGTGAAGCAAAAAAATGCAAGGAAACGGGTGAGAAGAAAGTTATTCTCTTCAATCTCTCTGGCCATGGTCTCCTTGATATGACTGCCTATGAGAGTTATCTTAACGGTGATTTGCGCAACTACACGGTTTCTGATGAAGATATAGCATCGAGCTTGAAGGATGTTCCGACAGTATAAACAGATACACCTATAAAAAAGGTGGCTTGATCTCTATTTGATAAGATCAAGTCGCCTTTTTATCTTTCTATCCTCTTCTTTCTATTCTCCTAAAAACATTTTCACTCCGACACCTTAGACCATGGAAAAGAAAATAGTTTTATTTTCAGTAGTACTTATGGCATCCAGCTATGCTACTGCCAGACAAAAGGAAAACGATCACCGACCAAACATCATTATCATTCTCGCGGATGACTTAGGTTATTCGGACTTAGGATGTTATGGTGGCGAAATCCAAACACCCAATCTTGACAAACTTGCAGAAAGCGGTGTTCGCTTCAACCATTTTTATAATACCAGTCGCAGTTGTCCTACCCGCGCCTCGTTAATGACGGGACTTTATCAGCACCAAGCAGGTATTGGCAGAATGACCTTTGATAATAATTTGCCAGGATATCGAGGCACTTTGTCTCGTAATGCGGTGACGATAGCAGAAGTGTTGAAACAGTCTGGATATGCAACATCGATGGTTGGGAAGTGGCATATTGCAGAAACACCCCTGCGTAAAGACCAGCGCGATTGGCTTAACCATCAAGTATTTCATGATACATTCTCGGATTTGAGCAATTATCCTGTCAATCGAGGTTTTGATAAACATTATGGGGTGATATATGGTGTGGTAGATTATTTCGACCCATTCAGTTTGGTTGAAGGTGAGGTAGCTGTTGACAGTGTCCCGAAGGGCTATTACATGACACAAGCCCTTTCTGACAGGGCTGTTGAAGATATCAATCAATATGCGAAGGGTAACAGACCCTTTATGATGTATTTGGCTTACACAGCACCGCATTGGCCTCTCATGGCTTTGCCAGAAGATATCGATAAATACAAAGATGTTTATCAGGTTGGCTGGGAAAAAATTCGCAATGACCGTTATGAACGACAGAAAAAGATGAATCTTTTTCCGGGGAACAGCGATTTTCTGAGTGATCGTCAGTTCAAAGATTCGTGGGAAAGCAATCCTAACAAAGAGTGGGATGCCCGTGCGATGGCCGTTCATGCAGCGATGGTTGACAGAATGGACCGCGGCATAGGGCAGGTGATCGCAGCATTAAAGAAGAATGGTATGTTGGATAATACCCTTATTCTCTTCATGTCAGACAATGGTGCCAGCAATGAGATGTGCGAAGACTATTCACCAGGAGAAAATGACCGACCTGATATGACACGTGACGGCAGACCTATTGTCTATCCTAGAAATAAAGAAGTGTTGCCCGGACCAGAGACAACCTATGCTTCTATTGGCGCAAGATGGGCCAATGTTGCCAATACGCCATTTAGATTCTGGAAAGCTAAATCATACGAAGGTGGCATCTGTACCCCAATGATAGCTTACTGGCCAAAAGGCATCAAGAAAAATGTTGGTGGTATTACCCAAGCGTATGGGCATGTGATGGATATAATGGCCACTTGTATAGACCTTGCAGGTGCTACCTATCCCAAAACTTACAAAGGTCATACCATCATACCGATGGAAGGTAAAAGCCTTGTGCCGATTTTTACCAAAGGCAAAAGAGAAGGACATGACTATTATGGATTTGAACATTTTAATGAACGAGCATTCATTTCGAATGATGGATGGAAAATTGTGCGTACGACCAACGGTGACAAATGGGAATTATACAATCTAACAAACGACCGTTCCGAAAAGAATAATCTATCTGAAACTTATCCGGATCGGGTGAAGTCAATGGTCGTTCAATATGAGGCATGGGCCAAACGTTGTTTGGTTGAGCCTTCGCCTAAATAATAATTGGAACAGGATTGATCGGAAAACGTTCTGTCAATACTGTTTGTTTATATTTTCGATTGACCTCAAAACCGTAACAGCCTCTTCAACGCTGCCCACCTCACTGATATGCATCATTCTGCGACCTTTCGATTCTTTCAGGTCGCATCTTCGTGGATGGGTTCCAATATAGTTTAATACGCTGTCGAACGCTTTGCTTTTATAGTAAACGCTCAATGGATTGCTCACAAACTGCATCGTCATTCGGCCTTGTTTAAGGATGATCTTCTCACATCCCAACCGTTTTCCGACACGACGTAGCGCAACGACATTCATCAATTCTTCGCCCTCGTGGGGAACCTTTCCGAATCGGTCAATCAGTCGTTGCCGGTAGGCTGTCAATTCATCATCGTCTTCAATGTTGTCCAACTCGCGATAAAGCAGCATTCTCTCGCTGCTTCCCGGAACATAAAAGTCTGGGAAGTACATCTCCAAATTGCTTTCAATGGTGCAATCGTCGACAAAGTCAGCACCTGAGAGCACTTCTCCCTGTGCCATCGACTCTTCATAAAGATCGTTGAATTCGTCGTTACGCAATTCGGTAACGGCTTGTTTCAATATCTTTTGATAGGTCTCGTAGCCCAAGTCTTCCATAAATCCACTTTGTTCGGCTCCCAACAGATTTCCTGCACCGCGTATATCCAAATCCTGCATGGCGATATTAAATCCGCTTCCCAGTTCTGAGAATGTTTCCAAAGCCTCCAGGCGACGTCTTGCTTCGGAGGTGAGAACCGATTTTGGTGGTGCCAGCAGATAACAGAAAGCCTTGCGGTTGCTGCGTCCTACGCGCCCTCTCATCTGGTGAAGGTCTGACAAACCCACCCGATGGGCATTGTTGATGATGATGGTGTTGGCGTTGCTGATGTCTATACCGTTCTCGATAATCGAAGTAGACAGTAATACATCGTACTCATCGTTCATGAAGTCAATCAGAATGTCTTCCAATTCCTTTGGTGGCATCTGACCATGTCCAATGGCCACACGGCAGTCGGGTACGTATTTCTTGATGAGGGCAGCTATCTCTGGCAGATTCGAAATACGGTCGTTGACGAAATAGACCTGACCGTTGCGGCTCATTTCAAAATTGATGGCCTCTGCGATGATCTCATGACCGTAGGAAGCTATCTCTGTATGAATAGGGTAGCGGTTGGGCGGAGGCGTACGAATGATACTCATGTCACGGGCTCCCATCAGTGAGAATTGCAGGGTGCGAGGTATCGGTGTTGCCGACATCGTCAGCGTGTCTACGTTGGTCTTTAGCTTGCGTAGCTTCTCTTTGGTCGATACGCCGAACTTCTGTTCCTCATCAATGATGAGCAATCCCAGGTCGTACCACTTGACCGACTGTGAAATAAGCTTGTGAGTGCCGATGATGATATCGATTCGCCCGGCTTCCAAGTCGTCAAGTACCTGACGAGTTTCTTTTGCTGAACGGGCGCGCGAGAGATAATCAACTCGTACCGGCATGTTGCGAAGCCTGGATTTGAAGGTCTTGTAGTGCTGAAAAGCCAACACCGTGGTCGGTACCAGTATGGCAACCTGCTTCGAATCTGTTGCTGCTTTGAAGGCCGCCCTGATGGCCACCTCGGTCTTTCCGAATCCAACATCGCCGCAAATCAAACGGTCCATGGGTCTGGCGCGCTCCATATCGGTCTTTACTTCTTGTGTTGCTTTCAGCTGGTCGGGTGTATCTTCGTATAAGAAGCTAGCTTCCAGTTCGTTTTGCAGATAAGTATCTTGACTGAATGAGAAGCCCTTCTCGTGCAATCGCTTGGAGTAGAGTTTTATCAAATCGCGCGCAATATCCTTGATGCGTGTCTTGGTTCGTTCTTTCAACCGTTCCCATGCCCCTGTTCCCAATGTCGACAACCGTGGTGGTTCGCCAGTGTCGCTTCTGCGGTATTTTGAAATTTTGTACAGCGAATGGATAGAAACATCAACCTTATCGTTGTGTTGATAAATGATTCGAATCATCTCTTGATATGAATCACCCGTAGGAATGCGAACCAATCCTCCGAATTTTCCAATGCCGAAATCAACATGAACGATAAAATCTCCCGGTTCCATTTCTTGTAACTCCTTCATGGTCAGAGCCATCTTTCCAGCTCTTGCCTTGTCAGATTTCAGGTTGTACTTGTGGAACCTGTCAAAAATCTGATGGTCTGTCAGAAAGCAAATCTGAAGGTTGTTATCGATAAAGCCACTGTGGATAGACACACCGCCCAGAGCTGCATTGCCTTCTAATCCTTCTAATGTAATAGGAGCAAGCCGTTGATAGGCGTTAGACGAAAAGGCTTCACTGCCATCAGGGGGAGTGTCAGCGGTTGACATAATCTCCTTAAGGCGCTCTACCTGTTTCTTGCTCTCTGCAAAAATGAACAATTTGTAACCCTGAAGTTGATAGTCTATTAGTGTTTTGCGCAACAAATCGAAATTCTTGTGGAAAAGAGGCTGCGGGGAAATATTGAAGTGAATCGTCGCTTGTGCCGTTTCTGATGGACGGGGACCAAATTCAACGCGTTTGAAAGGAATAGCATCCCTCAAGAATTGTGCGCCACTGATGAGCTGTTGGTCTTTTTGCATTTCAAACAAGATTTCCTTTTGCGCTATTTCGGTAGCCCCTTCCAAACGTTCTTGCATCGCTTGCGTTGAGAACCCTTCCTTATAGATACGGTCAATGGTGTCATGAATAAAAGAAAAGTCTTTCATCACGATCATTGAATCTTGTGGCAAGAAATGTAAGAACGGCACTTTGTCGGCATTCATCGATGCAATTTCGGGAACCACTTCGATCTCTGTTTTCTTCTCTTTTGATAACTGGTCTTGTACGTCAAAGGTACGGATGGTATCTATTTCGTCACCGAAGAAATCGATTCTGAAAGGCCATTCACTGCTAAACGAATAGATATCGACGATGCTTCCGCGGATGGCAAATTGTCCCGGTTCGTAGACGTAATCTGTCTCCTGGAAACCAAGATCGCGTAACGTTTTTCTTAATTCCGTAAGATCAATAGTCTGGTTGATGCTTAGCTTAATTGTGCGCTCATCGAGTCTCTGTCTGGACACAACCCGTTCGCTGAGCGATTCGGGTGAAGCAACGATATATACTGATTTTCCAGTGCCGATGCGTGCCAGTACTTCGGTACGTAAAATTTCGTTGGCCGCATCCCGTTGCCCATATTTTACGGCGCGGCGATAAGACGATGGGAAGAACAGCACACGGTCTTGTCCTAGCATTTGTGTCAGGTCGTGGTAGAAATAACCGGCCTCGTCGGTATCTTGAAGGATGAAAAGAATGGTTTGATCGAGTTGTTCTGCCAATCCGGCAAACAGTATGGGTGCAGCAGACTCAATAAGTCCTTGCAGGAAAACGGTCTTGACAGACTTGTCTTCCAGTGCTTTTTTGAACGCTCTGCTTTGCGTAGACGTTCCATAAAGTGTTAAAATGTCATGTACATTCATCGCAAATGCGTTGAGAATACAAAGGTAGTGAAATTAGTTGATATGCTGAATAACACTTATGCTTTTGATTTAAATTGACCGGAATTTCGATTTGGGATGATAGATGGAAAGGTACGATTAATGCAGTGGAAATAGAATGATTGACAAGAGCATTGGAATAGAATCGCAAAAGCATCAAGATTGTCTCACGATACGAATGGTATTGTCAGACAATCTCGATGCTTTTGTTTGCCCCCTTTTGTGGGGTAAATCGTTGGTATACCCAACAAACAATTTTGTTAAGATAAAGGCAACAGTGGATATCTTCTGAACCACCCATCCAGTCGCAGTTGCATCACACCGAAGAAGGCTTCACCGAAGATACCGCCATTCATCTTGCTAACGCCTTCACGGCGATTGACAAAGACAACAGGAACCTCTTTGATCTTGAATCCTATTTTATAAGCTGTGTATTTCATTTCGATTTGAAATGCATATCCCTTAAATCTAATACGGTCCAATGGGATGGTTTCTAGTACACGGCGTCTATAGCATTTAAATCCGGCAGTGGTATCGTGTACATTAAAGCCTGTGATAAAGCGGACATACTTTGAGGCAAAGTAGCTCATCAGCACGCGGCCAATGGGCCAGTTGACCACATTGACCCCGCTGACGTAACGAGAGCCGATAGCCAAGTCGTATCCCTCATCATGACAGGCGGCGTAAAGGCGTGGTAAATCGTTTGGATCGTGGCTGAAATCGGCATCCATCTCGAAAATGTAATCATAGTGATGCTCCAAAGCCCACTTGAATCCGGTGATGTAAGCAGTCCCCAATCCTAATTTTCCTGACCGTTCGATGATAAACAAACGGTCGCCAAACTCGTTTTCCATCAATCGATGTACAATGGCAGCAGTACCATCTGGACTGCCATCATCAATGACCAGGATGTGAAAGTATTTCTCAAGGGCAAAGACAGCACGGATAATGTTTTCCATGTTCTCTTTTTCATTATAGGTAGGAATAATGACAACGCTGTCTGTTTTGTTCATTGTGAGGAAGGTTGTTGGTCGTTATTTATGCAAAGATAGAAAATTTATATGACAATGTTCTTGAGAAACGTTAAAAAATAAGAAGGGTAAAATAAATCTTTTTGGGGAATTTTTAGGTGGAAAGTTTGAATGGCGATACGATTATCAGTCATGTATTATTTGAAGTTTTTTCGAAAATATGTCTAACTTTATTTATTATTTTAAGAAAAGATTATTATTTTTGCAAAATAATTAATGGCAAACAGTTTTAAACCTAACCTTTGGTAGAGATTTGTCTATGTGCAAGTTAGTACTAATTTTTGATTTATAACCACAATGATTTTGAGAAAAAAAATTATGATCCTTGGCCTATTATTGGTCGGTGTTTTTGCAAATGTATCTTCTAAAAATGAAAAGGCTGTGTGCGTTAAAAGTGCCAAGGACAGTGGAACGATTGTTTTTGACAATGCCAAAAGTACAATTCCCTATCGTATACCCGCCATTGGTCAAACCCGAAAGGGCCAGTTGATCGCTGCCTGTGACTATCGTCATAACAAAAACGATGTAGGATGGAGAGACGGCAACGGTGTGTATCGTGTCGATATTGTTATGAAAACCAGTAACGATCATGGACTCACTTGGTCGGATACTGTTAGTATCGCCCGTGGAAACGACCATGCCATAGATACCACCCGTACGGCATTCGGCGATCCCAGTATCGTGGCAGACCGAACGTCTGACGAGGTCTTGGTTCATTGTGTGTCGGGAAAGATTAATTATGGGCGGGCAACGCGACAGAATCCTCAGCATGCCATCTTCTTTCATAGTACCGATGGCGGACAGACATGGGATGCCGGCACAGATTTGACCAATATGATTTATGGTTTGTATGAAGGGAAGCTTCCTAATGGAAGGGCGGCAGACGGTATTTTTCTTACCTCAGGAAGGATCATGCAGAGCCGTTATATCAAGAAGAATAAGTATTACCGCCTGTACATGGCACATCCTATCCGACAGAATCATGTTCCCCAGTTTGGTACATATGTCATCTATTCCGACGACTTTGGCAGGTCTTGGCATTCGTTAGGTGATGTCAAACAGATCCCATCGATTGCGCAAGACGAGTCTAAAGTGGAAGAGTTACCCGATGGCAGCGTATTGTTGAGCTGCCGTAATGTGTATGGAGGTCGGCGTTTCAATGTGTTTACCTATACTGATGCGAAGAAAGCAGAAGGGTCTTGGGGTAAAGAAGTGATGCCGCAGAATATGACAGGCAAGCAGGTGAATGCATGTAATGGCGAGGTATTAGTTGTTCCGGCTAAGCGTGTTAGTGATGGCCGGAAACTTTATGTGGCCCTACAGTCAGTACCCTTAAGTGCAACCCGAGACAGTGTCGGCTTCTTCTACAAAGAATTGGCATCCTATGCAGATTATTCCACACCACTCATGTTGGCCGCAGGATGGCAAAAAGGATTGCGGGTGACTGATGAATCTTCTTGTTATTCAACGATGATCAAGATGGACAACGATCGGATAGCTTTTCTTTATGAGACGAGATTGTATAACAATGGATTTGATATCGTATTTAAAGATCTTGATCTCAAGGAGATTACACAAGGAAAATATGTGATGCTTTCAAAGGAAAATCGTTCGCAATATATAAAAGACGCGAAGAAGGCGCTTCGGTTGAAACAAAGCAAGTAAGCCTGATTTCTGATGAAGGTCAATACTTGTGAGAAAGATTTTGAAACACAATCAGATACAAAAACATACCATACAGAAGCCAAAATCCCGATCTATTGATCGGGATTTTCTTCGTATCCCTGGTATTTGGGATCTAAATCTTGCATGATTGTCTTATAACTTTCATCCATTATTTTGCTAATATAATCTTCTTCACCAGCGGGAGGAGCTATAGGCTTGTGTATTGTAAGTTTTAAGGGGTGCCATATAGCCCACTTCGCATCTCTTGTACGTGGCATCACCTCGAACGATCCATTGATGGTGAGTGGAACGACCGGGAGCCGAATATCATCCGCCAGCATAAAAGCCCCTCTCTTAAAGAGCCCCATATGTCCAGTAAAAGTTCTTGCCCCCTCTGGGAAAACAACTAAGGACATGCCTCCTTGCAGGGTTTTTCTGGCCTGATCGTATGTCTTTTTGATCTTGCTCGGTCCACGCTTGTCTACAAAAATCTGATGAGATGCCTGACTGGCTAAACCCACCAAAGGAATATTCCGTATCTGACGCTTCATCATCCACTTGAAATTTCTTTGTAGAAAACCATAAATCAGGAAGATATCGAAAGCACCTTGGTGGTTACTGACAAAAATATAGGATTGGTTTTTCTCAAGATTTTCGCGTCCTTCAACCTTGACAGGCAGCAAAAGAATACGAATAATGAGCCAAGACCACCATCTGCCAGGGTAATATCCCCAAAAGTTTCCATTACCAATCGTACATCCTATCGTTACCGTCAATGCAGTGAAGATGGTGTAGACGATAATAATTGGGGCGGCAATGAGCAATTGATAAAGGAGATATAAATATTTCATAACTTGTAAGTTGTTCTTTATTTCTTTTGATGAAGGGTGATAACGACGATTTCGGGAGGAACGCCAAAACGGAAAGGAATGAGTGCTCCCAGTCCGGATGAAATGTGTAACATTCGGTCTCCTTCCTGATAGGTGCCGTAATCCTCAGGATATTTCAATGTGATAGGGTGATAACCGAAGATACTGATTTGTCCACCATGGGTATGACCACTTAGCATGAGTTGAACGTTTGAATTGGGCAAGATGTCTCTTCGCCAGGCAGAGGGGTCGTGTTGTAACATGACAATGAAAGTATTCTTTGCATGACCGTGAAGCGTTTTCTGGGTATTTGCCAATGAAGGGTGCGGCGGTAATCCGCCATTTTCTTCTCCGGCAACCAGGATGGAGTCTTGATTTCGGTAGATGGCATGGTATTGGTTTAAAAGTACTGTCCAACCAAACTGACGCTCACGGGAAATCAATTCTCGTTCATTGGCTACCTTGATGGCTTTAGATGCATCGATATATTCGCTGTAATCGTGGTTCCCAAGTACGGAATATACACCGTCAGGGGCATTTATTTTTTTGAGAAGATCCATAAATGGATACAGTTCGGCAGGTTGCTGATTCTCTAAATCTCCTGTAAACACAATCATATCTGCCTTTTGAGAAGTGATACTGTCAACAGCACGTTCGATGAAATGTTGACGAGCTCCTTTGAATGTTCCAATATGAACATCCGAGAATTGAACGATTTTATATCCCTCGAAAGAGGCCGGTAGGTCGCTAAAAGAAAGGTCAATGCGTGTTACCGTCAATTTTGTGAATCCAATGGTAAATCCATAGATGGCCATGTAGATTTGAAAAAGGCCAAGGATTACCCCGACAAGATTACCCCAATTGCGTTTTGAAAGACCTATCCTGCGGCAAGTTAAGCCTATGATTGAGCAAATGGCGAAGAGGGCTTTAGGCAATACCAATATGGCAAAGAGAAGGGTATAGGCATCTAGCCATTCATGATTGTTTGGTATATAGTTCTTGACAATAGCCATCTTGATGGTAAAGAGCACCATTAGCAGGCAAGGTATCCACCACGACAGTCTTTTTTGCCATTTGAAATTTTGTTTATGCCGAAGATAATGCCAATCGATATACAGATCAGGCAAAATAGTAACCAATAGGAGGTAAATGAATATTTTGGTAATCATGAATATGAATGGATGTTTGAAAAAAACATTTGACTTTGAAACTCAGGGATTTTTATCTGAAAGAAAGCGGCTTGCCTCTGTAAAGGTCATCAAACCGTCCATTGGCGTAAATGCTATGCCCGTTACAGATGGTCTGCACCACTTTCCAATTGAAGGTATGACCTGTTAGAGGACTCCACTTACATTTGCTCTGAATGCAATCAGTGGTAATGGCCCATGGCGAATTTGGCTTCACGATCGTGATGTCTGCATAATATCCTTTTCTAATGAATCCTCTCTGATTGATCTCAAATAAGGATGCAGGGTGGTGGCACATCAGTGTCACAAGTTGTTCTATCGAAATAACTTTTTCATCGACCAATTCTAACATCGATGGCAATGAAAATTGAATCATCGGCATACCCGATGCTGCTTTGGCACAACCGCCTTGTTTTTCTTGCAGCAGATGGGGTGCATGGTCGGTGGCCACAGTATAGATCTGTCCAGTTGTCAATGCCTTTCGCAATGCCATTTGGTCGGATTGTTTTTTTACCGCAGGATTGCATTTAATGGCAGTACCCAATGATTGATAATCGTTGTCATTGAATATGAGATGGGCAATCACTGCTTCGGCAGTGATACGGTCGTCGTGTCCAAAGAACGTTAGTTCTCTTTCTGTTGTCAAATGTGCTACATGAAGACGGGAACCGTATTTCTTAGCCAACGAAACGGCGAGTTTGGTTGATTCATAACAAGCTTCTTCATTGCGTATAGATGGATGCAAAGTGATGTCTGGGTCGTCTCCATATTGCTCCTTTGCCTTTTTCATGTTATCTTGTATGATGCTACTATCCTCACAATGTGTCATGATGGGAAACGATGAACGTTCGAAGATTTGCTCTAAAGCATGTTTCCGATCAACAAGCATGTTCCCTGTGCTTGCTCCCATAAAGAGTTTGATACCAGGGGTAGTGTGTTGGTCCAACTGGTCAAACGTATCAACATTGTTGTTTGTTGCCCCGTAGAAGAATGCGTAATTGATATGGCTATTCTGCCTTCCTATTTCCATCTTTTGCTGAAACGCTTCAATGGATGTCGTTTGGGGTGAGGTGTTTGGCATGTCTAAAAACGACGTAATGCCTCCATATGCGGCAGCTCTGCTTTCGCTATTGATATCTGCTTTCGCCGTAAGCCCTGGCTCTCTAAAATGAACATGTTCATCAATAATGCCTGGTAAAACGAAACACCCTGTGGCATCTACTGCTTCATCGTAGGGGACACAGGGTGCATGACTGCCTTCAATAATATCAGTGATTTGGTTGTTATGTATCAAGATAGACCCCAAAAAGGCTCTATCTTCATTCACAATGATACCACCGTATATTAATTTTATCATTTTTTCAATAGAGGTCTACTTTTTCTTTTCTAGCGGTTTAGCCAATTCGTTTGGAGTAACTTGAGGTGGAAGCTGCTGCATGTTTGGCGAGCTAGGGGCTACCTGGTTGGCGATAGACGAATTGTCTTTCATGCCATTCATGATTTGTTGATTTTCAAGAGCCTTCTGATAATAATCTTTAACATAAGGATCATTCTTAAACTGGTCGTTAGCCTTGCTCATGATGTCTTCAACCCAGGGAGATAACTGTGGGTATTTGTCACCGATCGTCATCATAAAGAAAATGCCTGGCGCAAGAACGTTGTTAAAATTGTCGGTAACAAAGTGGGTGACCAGGTTGTCTTCTTGCTGGTTAAGACTTTGTGCATCTGCATTGAGTTTGGTATTGACCGCCTGCATGTTGCTTCCATTCATGATCGCTTGGTCATGTTGATGAACAAGGTCACCCTCCTGGCTCTTAAGCTGATTGTATTTTTTGAAGAAATCGTATAGCTTTTCGTTCAATGGAGTACCACTAACTGTTATTTGGGTATTGTCCATCTTAATCGCAATCTCGCCCGATTCGAGCACAAGGGTCAGTACATTCTCATCGTCCATGAAAATGTTAGCCATCTTGGTTGAGTCGAGAGTGCCTGAAAATTTGAAAAGTCCGTGAATAACTTCACATGAATCAATATTGACAAATTGGTTGTTTTTGAGTACTTTTAAATACAACATTCTGCCATCCAGGTCGGTAATATTGGATGTACCTTTAATATTATATGTTTGAGCGCAAGATGTAAATGTCAACAGTGTTGCGAATAAAAACAGTATTTTGTTCATAAATAAATTCTTCAAACTCGGACAAAGATAATGTGTATAATCGATGAATGGAAATATTTTATGCTATTTAAAATGTTCAGATGTTACTTTTAGTATTTTTTGGGAATGTCTATTCATCAGAAGAATGCTGTTCTTTTGATAATTCATGACTGATACGATGCATCGTGTAAATCTCTAGGATAGCTCCGATGAGTAACAATAAAACCCATTTATTGTATATGATTTGGTAGTAGGTCATGTAATTTGTAAAGGCAGACCTCAGAAAGACATGAACAGCATCGACCATTAAAAAGCCTGAAAGAATAAACATAATATCAGCAAAGAGCATGATGTTCTTCAAGCGAGTGATCGTGATAGATTTCCCTTCATATGTTTGCATGATCTGCATGGCACTAAACATCAATGCGCCAAGTAGGAAAACCCAGCACATCATTTCACGTTGCCACATAAAAGTAAAACAACCAGCACCGATTACCATCAAGATTCCGCCTGCTAAAAATGTGATTGATTGTAATTTATTTAGTTTTTTCATCTGTCGATTGGTTATTTTCTGGTTGGGGATCATCGCTCAGTACAAAGATATCTTCGTTGTCAGCTTTCATAAAATACTTTTCTCTTGCTATTCTCTCGATGGCATTAGGGTCACGTTTCAAGTTCCTCAACTCTTCTGCACAGGCATCATTCATTGCATTGTATTTGCTGATTTCCTTCTCAAGATCGTTGATTTGCCATTCTAATTTTATTCTTTGGATGAAGCTATTTTCATCCAAAAATCCGACAACCAACGTGCCCCCCACAAAAACAATCAAGTATTTGTAGTGGTTGACGAAACGGAGTATGCTGTTGAGGCGATTCACTCTTGGCTTATAGATTTCGTGCAAAAGTACGCAATAATATTGAAAATGTGAACTGCCGCATGAATAATTTTATCTTATTTAAGGTTCTAGTCAATGTAGAAGGACTATTGGTTGAAGAGGGCATCTATGGAAGAGTCGATTTGTCTGCTTAGTTGAGCGTCGGGGAAGGCATGGAGCTGCTAAACGTTTTATTAGAAAAAGTGGTATTAAGTCCAGTTTTTTATGTAAGTTTGCAAAACAAATTTACCTGACAATGAAAGATTATATCGTTTCGGCTAGGAAGTATCGGCCGATGACTTTTGATGCTGTCGTGGGCCAATCTGCATTGATTACGACGCTGAAGAATGCCGTAAAGAGCGGCAAATTGGCGCATGCCTATCTCTTTTGCGGTCCCCGTGGAGTAGGCAAGACTACATGCGCGCGAATTTTTGCCAAGGCTATCAACTGTATGAATCCTACCCCCGATGGAGAGGCATGCAACGAATGTGAAAGCTGTCGGTCGTTCAATGAGCAAAGGTCGTTCAATATCTTTGAACTAGATGCAGCCAGTAACAATTCCGTTGAGAATATCAAGTCGTTGATGGACCAGACAAGAATACCCCCACAGGTAGGAAAGTATAAGGTGTTTATCATCGATGAGGTTCACATGTTGTCTACTTCAGCTTTCAATGCTTTTCTAAAGACACTGGAAGAACCGCCTGCACATGTCGTTTTTATTTTGGCAACGACAGAGAAGCACAAGATATTGCCTACCATTATCTCTCGGTGTCAAATCTATGATTTCGAGCGGATGACCACAATGGAGATTGTGAATCATTTAAAGAATGTTGCACAACAAGAAGGTGTTGCTTATGAAGAAGCCGCACTGCACGTAATTGCTGAGAAGGCTGATGGTGGAATGAGAGATGCTTTATCTGTCTTTGATCAGGCTGCGAGCTTCTGTCAGGGGAACATTACCTATGACAAGGTGCTCGAGGATCTGAATGTTCTAGATATCGATAACTACTTCAAGGTAATTGATCTTTCGTTGCAAAACCAAGTCAGCGACATCATGTTGCTGTTGAATGATATCATTGCCAGAGGATTTGATGAAGGGCATCTTGTCAATGGTTTGGCATCTCATATTCGAAATGTGATGATGGCAAAGGATTCTAAAACGACTCCATTGTTGGATGCAAGCGAAAAGAATCGCCAGAAATACCAAGAACAGGCGCAAAAATGTCCGATTAAATTTCTTTATCATGCACTTCAGTTGCTTAACCAATGTGATGTGAACTATCGCCAGAGCAGTAACAAAAGGCTGCTGGTGGAGCTAACCTTGATACAGATTGCACAGATTACGCAGCCCGATGATGCATCGGATGGGGTGAGGCGTAGCCCTAAAAGCTTAAAATCCTTGTTCATTCATTTGGCTACCCGTCCACTGAGTCAGCCGAAGCAATATGTAGGGCGCTTAGAGACCGACAAGGTGTCTTCAGAAAATGCTCCCTACAGAATATCGCGAACAGACAATTCGAACGACAATATAGAGAAAAGATCAATGTCAACAGTTGCAAAAAGACCGAAGTTGACGATGTCTGACATTGGGATAACTTTCAATGACCTGAGAGGAAATCCAAAGAAAAAACCGCAATCTCAGAATGATGCATTAGAGGTAACGACTCAAGAAAAACCGTTTACTGATGATGAACTGCGTCTTGTATGGCAGAACATGTGCCATCATATGCCACAGGACATGGTGGGATTGGGTACTAGAATGCGAAATGTGTCACCATTCATCAAAGATTTTCCGCAAATAGAGGCCGTGATTGAGAACGACATCTTGTTGAAACAAATTCAAGATATCAAAGACAATGTGATTACTTACCTGCGCGAAAACCTGCGAAATAACCAAATAGATTTCTCTTTACGGTTGGCAGAAGCTCAAGAAGTGACAAAGATTTATTCGAAGAAAGAGCTCTATGAGTTGATGAAGAAATCAAATCCTCAGTTGTCCAAACTGTGCGATACCTTGAAACTAGACCTTATTTAGCATTTTCCAAAGGTTTTGGAATTTCTTTTTGGAGTTCAGGATGTGCGACCATATAAAACAAATGACCTGTCAACCTTTGTAAGTTGGCAGGTCATTTTCATAAATAATAGGCAAGAAATAAAGGATATTTCGTATTGTTATCGCTTACCTATGATTTTTCCTTCAGTATGACAGGTTGTCCTTTTGAAGGATTGTTTTACTAAATTAGTTTCATTCCCAAAGCTTCACATTCTTTTTTCATCTCTTCAGGCCAAATGCTAGCTTGAATTTCACCGATGTGTGCTTTATGTAACATCA
>CALNBT010000021.1 GCA_937874345.1 uncultured Prevotella sp. | reverse complement strand
ATCTTTCGATTCGAATAACAAGACAAAAGTCATCATCGTCAGCGTGGTGGCGATGGTGTTGCTCGCATTTTATGCGCTCGTCGACCCCATGGCCTTGCATTGGATGCCCCAGTGCCCGTTCAAGGCTCTCACCGGATGGCAATGCCCGGGCTGTGGCAATCAACGACTGGTGCACACCCTACTCCAAGGGAAGATTGTCGAAGCCATCAGTTACAATTACTTCATGCTCTTTGCAGCCCCTTACCTTCTGTTGTTTCTGGTGCGCGAACTGCTGCCCAAAGGATACCGCCGTGAATGGCTCACCGCCAGGATTGAAAACAGACATGTGGTAAGATTCTACATCGTATTGTTCTTTGGCTGGCTTATCCTCCGCAATATCTGGCATCTTTAATACCATTGAACCATTACCTAAAGAACAAATTTTTTTTCAATCCTTTATATCATCTATAAATAAAATACAATGCTCACAGAACAACAAGCAGACTCAATGCTCATCTTATTGTCTTCAAAGGTTCCTGTAGAAGAACTTTCGTCCATTCGAGAAGAGTTACTCAAAACAGACAAAAGCTACCAGACCATCATGCTGCTGAACACCCAGCTGAAAGATCCCATCATCACCATCGTCTTATCCATCATTGTTGGATATCTGGGAATCGACCGACTCTACCTGGGCGATACCGGTCTGGGGCTGGGCAAACTCTTTACCTGTGGCGGATTGTACATCTGGTGGCTCGTCGACATCTTCTTGGTGATGGATGCCACCCGTCAGCATAACTTCCAGCGACTGATGGCAACATTGTAACAGCTGTCGAGCATCGACAGCTGCCATCCGGCACTTTTAAAATGATACGTTTGTCATGTGGTTACGATACCCCATGACACGAGAGGTGTATCATCAACGAGAAGGTGTCCATATCAATATCCTCATGAAGATACTTCCATCGTTGTACAACTTACTCGGTCGTAAGCTATCGGACCCACAACAAGGTCATATACTATCCTCCTCTATTTATATTGGTTAGGAAAGAAAGGCAGCCAACCTGAATGGCATCAGGGCATGGTTTATCACCTCTGCCACCCGATGGTGGGTATCACCTTTATAGTAGCGGTCTTCGGGCACTGTCCAAATGCTTTCCTTGAATGAACGCTCCTGTGCCTTTTTCAATCTGTCAATCCTTGCAGGGCTTTCAGCTTTTTCACCAGTTCATATTTCTCCATTGTCTTCTTTCTTTTGATTATTCTTGCGTGGTGCTATACGCTTGATGTCTTGGTCGAGCTGCCTAATGCTGTCAAGGTGTTCTATCTGTTGTTGTTGTGCTTTGTAAGCGATATACTCCTTGGTAACTTTCTCCACAGCCAATTCGTGGGAGATGCTGCCTGCATGCTCGAGGATATTCTTCTCGTTCATGGTGAGCACGAGGCGGAGCTTCTGCACCCAATCGCGCATATACATCGGCTTTTCTGCTAACGCCTGTGCCTCGGCGTAGGCGAGAAACTGCTCAACAATGAGTTTCAGCATGTTGATTTCGTTTTCTTTGAGATAGTTTTTACCTATCAGGGCGTCGCCTTTGGTTACTTTTCCTTCCTTCTCCGTGGAAGTAAGTCCCATCATGGGGAGCATGGCATTGGCGCGATAGTAAAGGAGTTCGGCCGCCGTCTTTCCACTGACGGCCCAAAGCAATTTGTTTTGTACCTCCCTATAAAAAGCCAAGGTCATCTCGTCTGAAGAATTATAATCGATGCTTGTGGCATAGATGTCTTTTATCTGTTGGTAAAAAACTTTCTCAGAGAGGCGTATCTCACGGATACGATCCAGAAGTTCTTTAAAGTAGTTGTAGGAAGAGCCCGTTTTGAACCGCTCATCATTCAGCGCAAAGCCTTTGATGATATATTCTCTCAACCGCTGGGTAGCCCAAATGCGGAATTGCGTTCCTTGTTGCGACTTCACGCGATAGCCCACAGAGATGATAACATCCAGATTGTAATAATCCACCTGATAGGTTTTTCCGTCCATCGCAGTTGTTGCATAATTTGCAACAACTGAAGGAGCCTGTAGTTCCCCCTCTTCAAAAATATTCTTAATGTGCCTCGAAATCGTAGATTTGTCACGGCCAAAGAGTGTTGCCATTTGGTCTAAGGATAGCCATACGGTTTCCCGTTCAAACCGGACATCTATCTTGACGCTCCCATCTTCTGATTGATAAATGAGCATATTGTCGTTATGATTTGCTTCCATATCCTAATCCTTTTAATTCTTGGACAATGTGGCACGAAAGGATGTAAGTCCCATCTTGTCAGCCATATTCCAATGGCAGTGCCAAGTATCAAATACAAAAATACACAATTAAATTGTAAAACACTTGTTTTGGTGTCTTGGACTTTGATTTTTCTATCGCTTCGTTCCAATAAGAAAACATATGAATGCTCGTATTGTACAAGCCCAAAAGAAAGATGGCGTACCAGAACAGGTACACCATCTTTTCGTTCAGATAATCTTCGAGCAGCTCAGAATCGCGACGATGGCTGCCAGAAGAAGTAGTATATTGGTTGCAAAACGCAGGAAAATGTTCCATTTTGCCACACGTCTTGCAACATCGGTCATGGGCGCTGCCCTTCACTGATCGTTGTCAGACAATGGATCCGATTGACTGATAATGCCCAGTATGCCTGTGGCAATGGTGATAATCACTTTGATGATCAGTTTCCAGTTGATGGGATTGATGGTCTTACTCATTTGAATTTGGTATAAGTAGCCCTACATGCTCGTGCACACTGAAAGTTCTTCGCTGCACGTCACACGCAGGGCTTGGATTAGAAACGTTTAAAAGAAAGACGCACGATTAGAAAAGGGTCGAGACGATTGTTCCAAATGAATGTATTTTTTGTACGGTGCGCGAACCATGGTCTGCCCTGCTCCAAAGGTGCGTTCTTCCATCCTATTCAGGCTTTAGCTTATGGTGTTACTGTGCCACCGGTGGTGTCGATATCGTTCTTCGGCGCCTCCTGTACCCTGATTCCTTCGAGGAACTGACGGTTACGTCGCGTGCCAGAACCGCCACCCGTCGCTTCGGGCTGGAAGTTGATGCGATAATCGACCACATTCTCGGTAACGGTGAACAATGCCGCACTGTCAGCCGGCTTGGTCCGGAGACCAATCTTGAAGATGCCGAAGCCGTTGAGCTTCACGGCATGACTCTGTTGCAACTCGTCTTGCATGACCTCGACCAACTCGGTCAATACGGCCAACACGTCACTGCGTTTCACCGTGCAGTTGCGCTGAATGCGTTCAGCCAGTTCATTGGTCTCAACGCGTTGCGGATGAATGGCGCGGGCGTACCACTTGCCTTTGGTAGGAGAATTCGTCTGTTTGTTCTCATACAATTTGTACATGACTGCCATAATCAATTGTGTTTTTCATGATATTAAATATCGATGTCTCTTGCATTGTTCCTCGGAACCTGCCGGCAATCGTCTCGGGTGCACGCTGCAAGATCTATCGAAGTCATCTGTTTGATGACCGTTGCAAAGATACAACGCTTTCGATCGCATTTCAAGTTTTGACACTATGTCTTGAAATGGTAAATGCATACCATGAAACCGTTTGACAGACCCTTCCAGATTTGTCGGCGATGCCTTATCATCACTGAAAGTCAATCTGTTTAACACTGATATCTTTTTGTTTTTGTCATCGAAATTACTTTTCATGATTCGTCTGTCCTGAAGATAATTTCTGTAACTTTGTCTTCGACGAACATGCGAATGCGTATTTGTA
The DNA here is from genome assembly GCA_937874345.1 of uncultured Prevotella sp. Classification (GTDB taxonomy): domain Bacteria; phylum Bacteroidota; class Bacteroidia; order Bacteroidales; family Bacteroidaceae; genus Prevotella. Next base: position 5,917 of record CALNBT010000021.1, on the reverse strand, counting down.
AGTGTCTGAAATACAGACCATTCAAGTGAAGAAGCATTTTATTGTTCACGCAATATATACCACCCTATCATTTGCCGAACGCACATTCGTTTTTCAAATATCATAAAAAAAAATGAAAATCTTGTAGTTTTCCAACCCCCTCTTGCGACTAAGAGGCAGAACATTTTAAAGTTGAAACGATGAAAGATCTAGAGAAAGAGCAACAGTTTGAACAGATGGTTCGCGAGTACCGTAGCACAATCTACACGATTTGCTACATGTTCTCAAAGGATCAGGATGAGGTGAGCGATCTGTTTCAGGAAGTACTCATCAATTTATGGCAAAGCTTCCCGTCTTTCGAGGGTCGGAGCAAGCTCAACTCCTGGGTTTACCGGGTAAGTATGAACGTCTGCATCTCGCTCGAGCGAAAGAAGAAGAGTCAAAGAACCGTACCGCTGATGATGGACATCAACCCGTTTGAGGAGGAGAATGCCAACTCGAAACAGATGGAAATTCTTCGAAAGCGAATTGCTCGTTTAGGCATTTTCGACCGTGCCATCATCCTGCTCTGGCTTGAGAACATGAGTTACGAGGAGATTGGCGAGATCATCGGAATCACCGCAAAAAATGTTTCGGTGCGACTCTATCGCATGAAAGAGGAACTTAAAAAAATGTCAAACGATTAACAAAAACAACAAGACAATGGAAACGAAAAATTTAAATCTGGAAATTGAACAACTCCGTGCAGATATCAACCGATTCAAGGATAGGTTGGACAAACAACAAATTGTGAACAAGAAGATGATGCGCAACGCCATGTCGGGACATATATCGTTCATCAGCCGCCGCTATCTGATCGTGATGCTCATATGTGTGCTGATGATTCCTTACAGCATCTGGTACTTCCGGTATATGCTTGGCCTCTCTTTGGCTTTCACCGTATATTCGATCATCATATTCATCATTGCCTTCGTCTATACCTACCTAAATGGTAAAGACTTTATTCATCATAAGCTGATGGGGTTGAATTTGCTCAATATGGGTCTGCGCGTAGCACGTGCAAAGAAATGGGATGCAGAATGGCTCAAGATCGGTATACCGATGGTGACGGTATGGTTGTTATGGCTTGCTTATGACCTGTTCCAGATTGGCAACCGAGAGATGGGCATCAGTTTCGCCATTGGGGGCATCATCGGTGGAATCATTGGCGGCGTGGTTGGATTCCGTACACACATGAAGATCCAAAAGTCTTATCAGTCTATCCTGGATCAAATCGAGGAACTGAAACAACAGGATTAATTCTGGAAAACATTCGTTCGGGAGCAGGCCACATGGCTTGCTCCCGAACTTTTTTGTCAAGCGACGTTCGTGCCAAGACGAATGAAAGGCTGATGATGAAGAGGAACCCATGCGTATTTAGAAGTCTTTGGAAACGATGTAACGATTATCAGACAGGAAGAAAAAATAACTGATACTTCAGCCGTATGCTGATTCCATAAAACATTACATTTAAACAAGTAACTTGAATAAATCGTGAGAAGAGGCTGTCCCCTTTGAACATCCTGAACCATCAGCAAAATCACTGTTGCAACTTATTGATGATCAGATGCTTAGAAAGCTGATACAAAACCATTCCTTTTGCTCTTGAATATGCTGTAAATTGCCTCGCAATTTACAGCATATTGCTTATTTATATCCTTTCATCTGTATTATAACAACCTACCAAGGATATTTCCATGATTTAAAAAGCAATATCCATGGTGAAGCTGTTTTTCGTTCTGGCAGTGATTCAAAAGTGTTGATCTGCTTCCATCAGAATAATGTGACCCAAAAAAAGATAGAAATGGGCAAGCTATCCCCAAAAAAGGAATGAGGAACTTGAAAATAGAACAGGCATCGGTTGGTATCCGTTTGCGGCAGGATGCTGCGAGAATGTGGTCCAATCAAAAGAAAAGCAAAAGGATCATGACAAAAAAAACCGGTTAGTAGATGCACTAACCGGTTAATTGGTGAAGTATGCTTCAGCCTTTTACATATATGACTTTCTCTACTCCAAGAGATGTTTGAAGTAATTACTTCACAACAACCTTTTTACCATTTTTGATTACAATACCCTTGTATGTGTTATCAACACGCTGGCCAGAAAGATTATAAATCTTGACGCTTGCGGTCATTGTTCTGCAACCATGTACCTGTCTCAACGTTATAGAGCCAGACACCGTCAAGGTTGCGAGCTTGCTCCAGTGTGACTCCGGTCTAAGGAGAGGTCTGTGCCCAAGCACCGAAAGTGCTTAAAATGGCAACACATAATAAAAGTAATTTTTTCTTCATACTTGATGACATTGTTTAAAAATTAGTACTATATTTATGAATAGTTATTGTCTACAACTTGATTATATCAAAAAAGAAGATGAAAATTTACTTTTTCCTTTTCTTCTCTGCGCAAAATATAAATGATCATGAAAGATGACCTTCAGGAAAATCTCCTATCAGAACATTTTTCATACAAGATGTTGGTTTACCACAAACTGGATTGTTTGGTTAAAACATACATCTTATTCATTCTAATATGCTTCTTTGATCTGTATCTTTGCTCTTCTTTTTGCATGCTTGAAATGAATTGCTTCAATCATTGCCTTCTTTTCTACATCAATCTCTTAAAATAAGTATGAAATATTTTAAGGGAAAATGTTTCATTCGAGCAACCGACATAGAATTACATCAATTTATTAGATTTAATTACATTGTTTAGTTAGATTTTGCAAAGATACAATTTATCATGAAATGAGCAAATTATTTCAAAAAAAAACTTTCATTTAACATAAAATGTTAATTCATTGTGATTATTTGGTATAATGTTTCGACTTAAAATTTAGAGGCAGATCATCAACTTGCCTCAACGTTTTCTACCCTACCAGAACAGATGAACCCCGAAAGTAATGTTTACTCCCGGGGTTCATGTCACTGCAATCGATTTGTGTTGATAGACAAAAATCGGTCAAAACCTGTTACCACGAAATGGCTTGTTCTTCATCAGGAATATTTGTATTGTACTGACGTTCCATCGTCATGTTTCCCTGACAATGAAAACGAATTGGATTTGATGGGTCTGATGTGATGTCAGAATATTTATAATCCAGATACATTGTCGTGATTCGACGCTCTATATAGGGCTTTGTGGGATGCTTTGTAACACGATAGGTGTAGGTACAAGCTCCGGATTGTTCGATGTTTACTTCATTGGAAGGATCTCCAGCGGTAATTGTTATCGGACCCGTAATATTGCCATCTGCATCTTTTGTTCCTTCACCGAAAGTAACGATGACCTTATATTTAGATCGATTGACATCCTCTTCCCAAACCGTTCCGGCGTAGAAGAATACCGATTTATCGTCTACCACGCGAGCGGTGCGGCTATCTTCCACGGCAGGGTCATTTGTTGTACCATCAATATAAATATTCATATTGGTTGCAGAATAACGACCAGAATAATCATTAAACAAATTGATGTTCAACAGTGCTTTGTACCAACCTTTTCGAATATTCTGAACATAAGAATTACTGGGTTCAATCGTCAGAGGCAAAACCCATTTCTCATTGAGGTCAAGTCCTTTTAGATTGAAATTGATGGTATAATTCTCAGAGTTGCTACCAGCAGGTATATGACATGTTGGTGAAGCAAAGGTATAGAACTGTTCTGGAAGCTGACGGAACCACAAGTCGTTGCGACCAACAGCAAATTGTGCTTTGTTCAGGATTGCCAACGTATCGTTATCAACACCTATATTTACGTCAAGGCCTGTGCTGTTTGGCGTCGTGCCACTGACAATCAAGGGTAATTGATATTGACCTGTGCCATCGGCATTGTATCTCATGTATATATCGTACACGCCATTAACGCCTCTAGGAGCTTTAAAAGAGACCATCTGTGCGTACAATTCGTCTTTCCATTCATCGTTGCAAGAGCTTAATGATAGAAATGTGATGGCCCCCAGGGCGAATAAAAATATCTTTTTCATATGTATTTATTTTAGCAACGAAACAGGTTAATCATAGTTTTCCCATCCTGGAGCTTGTGTCATATTTTTGTTTCTTTTCAATTCATTATAAGTAATAGGCCAGAAGTATTGCTTGCGCGAGAATGATGTCTGCAAGTTTGGTACACGTACAGGAACATAGAACTGTGCTCTGTAATCCTTGCTCATGTATGTATTGCATCCATAAACTTGTTCGGCTTCGTTCTCTTCTGCAATTTTCCAACGACGAAGATCAAAGAAACGTTGGTTCTCATTAAAGAATTCAACTTGTCTCTCATGAACGATTGCCTTGAAGAAGGCATCACGGCTGGCATAAGTATCGGCAGAATAATCAGGTACACCTGCACGCATTCTAACGGGCATGATACCCCTTTTCATTTGCGGAACATCTCGTGAAATGGTATAGGTCGTACTGTTGTCCCATGAAGGAATTTGATACGATGATGTCAGATTGTTCAATGCTTCTGCATATAAAAGCAGAATATCTGCATACCGGATCGTTGGTTCTACTTTGGTCTTGATCGTACTGCCATTTCCGACACCGCAATCAGATGGATGTACATATTTCATGATGCCAATACCTGTGTTGACCCACCGTTCATTGCTATTCACACGTCCATTGTCTTCGCCACGATAATAAAATACCTGTTGGTTTTTATATTTATCTTCCTGGCAGCTTGTTCCATACCAGATTGATCCACTGTAGGCAACAGATGCATAGAAGCGAGGTTCGCGGTTGGCGTACCCTAACCAAATGCCATTATTGGGAAGATTATCGTATGGGTGAAGGTTCTTGTTCGATGTGGTCGTAAATTGCATATTACCGTATTTTGCGAGTACAGTATCACGACTGTATGGCTTACCATTGGCCATATCGTAAGCATCACATTGCTTCTGGGTCATACCATGGATGTTCCAGCCACCACAAGAAGACGGCATCTGGTGACGTACAAGGTCGGTTACAGCGCCATCTGTCGACAAATCACTCTTATCACCGTTCTTTCCACGGGTAAAGATCAACTCTGGGTTTTCAGATGCATACAATTCTCCATTGAAGACAGAGCGATAAGATTCAAACGGATCGATGTCTGCCCATCCATTGGGGAATGGAGTGCTGGAATAAGGTTCACACGTTGGAGGGGTAACACTTGCGGGATAAGAATTGTCAATAGCCTTTTCTCTAAAAGGTGTGGTATAAATTTTATAGACACCTGTCTGATCGGCATAATCAATCAAATCTCTGGCAGCAGCAGCAGCTTTGGCCCATTTGCCCTCATCATAAGACTGAGATATTAATTGTTTACCATGACTGTCAACAAAGTCGGCCATTTCTGTATTGCCATTGTATAACGGACTGGCAGCATAAACCAGGACTTTTGCCCGTACAGCTAAGGCCGCACCTTTCGTTGGGCGTGCTATATTCTGGTTATCACGTTTCTCGGGTAGATCTTTTGCCGCCAAAACCATTTCTGATGAAATAAAGTCAACGCATTCGTCGAAGGTATTTCTAGGAAAAGAGAGTTCATCGTAACTCTTGGTATAGTCTGCTCCATCGATTGGCATGATTGGCACAGGACCATATTTCTTGATGAGAAGCCAATAGAAATAGGCTCTCAAGAAACGGGCTTGTGCTTTGAGATCATTGATCTCAACAGAGCTCAGTTCTTTTGTTTCATGCGCATTTTGAATGAAGATGGATGCTTGTCGAATGGCATCATACGACCATGGCCAGGTATTTGTATAATAATCCTGGTAGGCATAGCCATAACCATACTCCCCAAGTTTAAATCTTCGGTAACGTGCACCGGCATCACCCTCTTTCACTAAATCGGCACTCACATTGTATAGTCGCCAATGAAAGGTATCGTTGGCCGGTCCGTTAAGCTGATAGTACTGTCCTT
>CALNBT010000020.1 GCA_937874345.1 uncultured Prevotella sp. | reverse complement strand
GCAGGATGTGGATTGGCACTGAATTGCCATATCAGCCACAGAAAATCAAATCCATCAATGCCCACCAAGGCATCGGCCGACCGATAGGCTGGTTCAAAAACGATTATTCCTTCCAGACTCTCAACGAGACCACTTTGTTTGGGAATGCCAAACTTTGTGGGAAAGGGAGAACGAAAATAAGCAATGGGATGAATGTTCATAGCAATCGTCGTATTAAATCATTTCTATTAACATGCAAGAAAACACTTCTGCCCTGCTTGTCAGCCATGTAACCAAGCATCCTCAAGTGAAAACGAGAAATGATGCAAAGGTAGCTGTCGTGGGCTATTGTACCAGAATAGCGCTGGTCACGATCAGAGCAGCCAGTGTCAGTCCACAAATCCAGAGGGGTACATAGAGCTGTTTGATGTCAGAAGTATTCACCTCGTAACCATCGGCATACCGTTTGGCTGCGTATCCGAACAGCAGATACATCAGGGTGGCATACGCCGATCCAATCAAGATTCCCACCAGCAGGTCTACCGGGTAATGAACGCCCAGGTACACACGCGAATAGCACAGAAGCAAGGCCCACAGACCCATGAACCATGAGAACCATTTACGCTTGAACAACAAGATCATAAACATGGCTAAGCCCGCACTGTTGGCAGCATGGGAAGACGGGAAACTGAATGCCCCACCTCGATAACCGTTGACAATGTGCACCATCGAAGAAACGGGATTGTCGAGGTTTGCAGGTCGCAAGCGACCCACCAGCGGCCGAATGATTGTTGATACCGTCTGGTCACACAGGGTGATGGTCAGGGCAATAGCCACCAAACAAAACACCGTTACCTTCCAAGGAAAATTACGCAGCAACACATAGGCAAGGGAGAGGTACAGCGGTATCCAGATCCATTTGCCGGTGACCATCCACATCAATTGATCAAAAAAGACAGAGTGGCAGCCATTCAGCGCCAACATTGCCGTTGTATCCCATCCAAGAAATGTATGGAAAGCAGTTAAAAGGATTTCAGACATGTTCTATTGGATGAGCGATTGTATCGTGCAGATGATTTGGTATGATTGAAAACTCATGTTGCAAAAATAGCCAAAAAGAAACGGTCTGACAAGAAAAAGAGCAGAAAAGAAGCGTGCTAAACAAACACCGGTGCTTCTTTGGTATTCAAATATCAACCATCATCCTCAACACCCATCAAGCAATGTTCTCCAAGAACGCAACCTTTTCTGGGGCGATAGCGTCTAAAAGTTATTGCAAAAAACTTGCAAGTGATACAAATATTTCATAATTTTGAAGAATTGAACAAATACCTTAACATGATGACTATGAACGAAGAACAAACTGTTCTGAACGACACGGAACCTGATTTTGTACCCAAACCCGACAACTACATGGCTTTTGCCATCGTAACAACCATTTGTTGCTGTCTGCCTACCGGTATCTACGCCATTATCCGCGCTTCGAAGGTGAACGAATATTATGCCATGAAACAGTATGTCCAGGCCCAAGCAGCTGCCAACGACGCCAAGACCTGGAGTATCATCGGATTGATACTCGGCATCGTGATCAACATCATCGTCTTTACCCTCCATGGTATCGCACTCTATGGGCAGTACCTATAAATCTTTCGATTCGAATAACAAGACAAAAGTCATCATCGTCAGCGTGGTGGCGATG
>CALNBT010000019.1 GCA_937874345.1 uncultured Prevotella sp. | reverse complement strand
AAACACTGCTATGATCGATCGGATTAAAAGATTTTTCAATTGGGCTTGGAATAAGATACAAGGCTTCTGGCCATGGTACAAGAAACTTTATAAAGGCAAAGCTTGGTATACCAAAGTGGGCATTGGATTCTTGTCTGCTATCGCTGCCTTGATTATCTACCTCGGAGCTGTAGATATGAACCTGCTATGGTTGTTCGGTAAATCACCAGGATTTTCCCAAATCAAGAATCCAAATACATCCGAAGCCTCAGAAATTTATAGTGATGACGGTGTTCTGATAGGCAAGTATTTTAATGAAAATCGTACACCCGTAAAGTTCAATGAAGTAAATCCTCAATTTTGGAAAGCCTTGGTTGATACAGAAGATGAACGTTTCTACCATCATTTTGGGGTTGATTTCCAGGGATTGTTTTCAGCAGCAAAAGACGCACTTGTTGGCAATGAAGCTCGAGGTGCCTCTACGATCACACAGCAGTTAGCTAAAAACATGTTTAGGGTTCGTACACAATATTCTACCGGACTGCTTGGATTCATTCCAGGAATCAAGCTCTTAATCATGAAAAGCAAGGAGTGGATTATTGCATTAAAACTAGAAATGCTGTATGATAAAAATGACATCCTGTCGATGTATGCCAATACGGTAGACTTCGGTTCTAATGCTTATGGTATCAAAACAGCCTGCAAGACATATTTCAACACTACACCCGAGAAATTAACAACAGACCAAGCTGCGTTATTAGTTGGGATGTTGAAAGCGACAACTTATTATAATCCTATTTCGAATCCAAAGAATAGTTTAAGACGTCGTAACGTAGTATTGCAAAACATGGTAAGAAAAGGTGACTTGGCTAGAACGAGTTATGACACGCTCAAGACAAAAGACATCAAACTTAACTTTACTGTTGAAACCAACTACGACGGACAAGCGCTCTATTTCCGTGAAGCTGTTGCGGGCGAACTGGAGGACTGGTGTAAAGAGAATGGTTATGATTTATATAGCAGTGGACTGAAAATCTATACGACCATTAATAGAGACATGCAGAAATATGCTGAGGATGCTGCAAGAAAGCAGATGAAACAAGTGCAGCGAAATTTCAATAATCATTGGGGTAACAAAGATCCTTGGGTTGATGAACAAGGAAATGTCATTCCCGGATTTATTGAAGAAATAGCACAAAGGCTTCCTGTCTATAAGTATTTAACAGAGAAATATTCAAATCATCCAGATTCTGTTTCGTATTATTTGAACAAGCCCCATACGGTAAAACTCTTCGATTATGATAAAGGTTCTATCGAAAAGAACATTTCAACCATGGATTCCATTCGTTACATGGTGCACTTCATGCACTGTTCAATGATTGCAATGGAACCTCAAAGTGGTGCTGTAAAGGCCTGGGTGGGTGATATTGATTTCAAATCATGGAAATATGATAAAGTCAAAGCTATGCGCCAACCCGGCTCTACCTTCAAGTTGTTTGTCTATACAGAAGCGATGAATCAGGGATTGACACCTTGTGATAAACGTAGAGACGAATATATATCCATGAAGGTCTTTGATAAACAAAAAAATCAAGAGGTAACTTGGACACCAACCAACGCTAATGGCTATTTTACTGGCGACTCTATTCCATTAAAAAGTGCATTTGCAAGAAGTATTAATTCGATAGCTGTCAGACTAGGACAAGAGATGGGAATAGAGCGAATTGTGGAAACAGCACACAAAATGGGCATCAAGAGTCCGCTAGACCCGCAGCCTTCATTGGCATTAGGTTCATCGGATGTCAACTTACAGGAATTGGTAAATGCCTACTGTACCATTGCTGATGATGGTAAGCATCACGAACCCGTACTTGTGACAAAGATTTTAGATAAGGATGGAAAGGTCGTTTATCAGGCTCCATCAGAAGAGCAACAGGCAATTCCATATAAGTCGGCATTCTTCGTTCAGCAGTTATTATTGGGCGGTTTGCGTGAACCTGGTGGCACATCCATGAGTCTTGGAGGCTACGTTGGCCAATTTAACGACACTGAATGGGGAGGTAAAACCGGAACCTCAAACAATCATTCTGACGCTTGGTTTATTGGTGTTAATCCAAAACTTGTTGTTGGAGCATGGGTTGGAGGTGAATATCGCAGTATCCACTTTAGAACGGGTGCTTTGGGACAAGGATCGAGAACTGCGTTACCTATTTGTGGATATTTCCTCGAGTCCGTTTTGAAAGATCCTAAGTTCAAGAAATACCATGCGAAATTTGGCAAGCCTAAAGATGAAGACATCACAAGAAGCATGTACATGTGTGATAGTTATCACGAAAAAGCCAAGGTTGACACGACTTCAACGGATAGTTTGAATTCAGCTTCTGAAGAGATTATTCTTGATGAAAATGGAAATCCCATTACCACTCAACATGGGAATCAAGAAAAGCCTGCAGCAAATCAACCCAATAAACCCAAAGAAAAGAAAACGCCTACCGAAGAGGTTATCAACTTAGATAATCTATAATGTCAAGAGATATTGAGATTGAAAATATAGATTTGAATAATTTGGAGTTGCAAAACGCACTTCAAATTATTCAATTTACACACCGTTCTTTATTTTTGACAGGCAAAGCTGGAACGGGGAAATCAACCTTTTTACGCTATATTGCAGCGACAACCAAAAAAAAACATGTCATTTTGGCACCCACCGGTATTGCTGCAATCAATGCAGGCGGTGCTACATTACACAGCTTCTTCAAACTTCCTTTCCATCCATTTTTGCCTAACGATAGTCGATATACAGTTCGAAATCTTCGCAAATCACTCAAGTACAATAGCGAGAAGATCAAGTTGATCCGTGAACTTGAATTGATTATCATTGATGAAATATCGATGGTTAGATCAGACATCATCGATTTTATTGATAAAATTTTGCGCGTCTACTCTCAGAATATGAGAGAACCATTTGGTGGCAAACAATTATTGCTCGTTGGAGATGTATTTCAATTGGAACCTGTTCTAAAAGAAGAAGAACGGGTTTTACTACAGCCATTCTACCCGTCAAAATTCTTCTTCGATGCTCATGTATTCAAGGAAATGCGCGTCCTAAGCATCGAACTAAATCATGTGTATCGACAGTCTGACCCTACATTTATCAATATCCTTGACAAAATTAGGGTTTCGCAAGCCAGCAGTGATGATTTAGATTTGATAAACAAAAGAGTCGGAAAGGATATTGAGCAGGACAGCGATAATTTGTCCATCACCCTCTCGACGAGAAGAGATACAGTTGATTTTATCAACGACAAACATTTAAAAGAACTTCCTGGCTATTCGACAACACTTTTTGGAATGATCGATGGCGAGTTTCCGGAAAACAGCCTCCCTACTCCCATTGAGCTCGAGATTAAAACTGGGGCTCAAGTACTGTTTATCAAAAACGATCGTGAAAAGAGGTGGGTCAATGGTACACTTGGAACGATCATTGGTATTGGTGACAATCAAGATGGTATGCTTTATATTCGCACCGAACAGGGTGTTGATGTAGACGTAGAACAGGAGATTTGGGAAAACATTAAATATTCGTTCAATAAAAAAGAACAAAAGATAGAAGAGGATGTTGTTGGCACATTCCGCCAATTTCCAATTCGATTAGCATGGGCCATTACCATTCACAAGAGCCAGGGACTAACATTCAATCAAGTAAAAATCGATTTTACCGGAGGCGTTTTTGCCGCCGGTCAAGCCTATGTTGCATTGTCACGTTGTACAACCCTCGATGGAATCAGTTTGGAAGAACCAATCAAAAGAGACGATATTTTTGTTAGACCAGAGATCGTCAGATTTTCCACTAACTATAATGACCAACAGGCTTTAGAGAATGCCTTGAATCAAGGAAAAGCAGATAGGCAATATCGTGAGGCAGTCAAAGCCTTTGAACAAGGCGACATGCAAAGGGCTCTCGACCAATTTTTCCTTGCTATTCATAGCAGATATGACATAGAGAAGCCTCTTGCCAAGCGATTTATTCGAAAAAAACTAAACAAAGTCAACACACTGGAACTCGAGAATCAACAATTGAAAAACCAGATGAAGCAGAAAGAGATATTACTGAAAAGGCTGGCTGTCGAATATATGATGATGGGACGTGACTGTGAAAAAGAACATATGAATGATGCAGCAATCAGAAATTATCATAAAGCTTTAGAATTATACCCAGACTATCCAGGGGTAATCACAAGATTGAAAAAGCTGGAGAATTAGCCAGCACTTTTGATAAAGAACGCTTATTTCTAAAAGATTATACCGCAAAGCGTAAAACAAAACTTGGC
>CALNBT010000018.1 GCA_937874345.1 uncultured Prevotella sp. | reverse complement strand
TTGACATTTGGATTTTTCTCTTTGAGATATTTTCCCACTCCCGAAAGTGTTCCGCCTGTTCCAACACCAGCAACAAAGACATCAACATGCCCATCGGTAGCATTCCAAATTTCTGGACCTGTTGTTTCATAATGTTTCTGTGGATTGGCTGGGTTGTCAAATTGCCCCAAGGTAATGCTGCCCGGAGTCTTCTCTCTTAATTGTTCAGCAGCCTTTAAGGCACCTGCCATGCCATCTTTCTTGTCAGTTAGTCTGACATCAGCGCCATAAGCTTTCACCAGTTTTACCCGCTCAACACTCATATTTTCGGGCATGAACAGGATGAGTTTATATCCTTTTACAGCAGAAATCCAAGCAAGTCCAACTCCGGTATTACCACTGGTAGGCTCAATAATGGTACCACCGGGTTTCAGTCTACCTTCTTTTTCAGCTGTTTCAATCATTGCTAGTGCTATACGGTCTTTTACACTACCCCCGGGATTAAAGAATTCTACTTTGGCTAAAACAGGCTTTTTTAGCCCTTTCGATGCGGAATAATGACTTAGTTCAACCAATGGTGTATTACCAACTAAATCGGTTATTTTTGTTACGATTTTATTCATATTTAATATATATTTGATGATTAGCATTTGTCAAAAATACAAAAAATGTCTAAAGATGCCATTTCAAAATCCTTAATTAATGTTATCATTATGCAGCACTTGATATAGATTTAGCGAACCTCGAAGAGAATATGATATTTTAAAAATGTCATGGTATCATTAACGTTGTAGCTACATTCTATATTATGTGGTTGGCAAACATGAGAAATATTTCAGGCAGCATGTTACATCGGTATCTATATATATTATAATTCATTCATTTAAAAAGAGAATAGTATTTGAATATTAGTGATTATTCATTATATTTGCGATAACAATCGTACTAAATCTCTCTACAAGGAGGTTTGGTGATGCGTCAGAATTTAGTTTAACATACTTGAAGATATGAAATACGCAGATTACATCAGCCAAATAGAGATAGACTCTTTGTGGAGCGGCAAGAAACATATTGTATGGAATCTTGACAGAAGAGTCAATATTCTCAGTGGAATTAACGGAGTGGGGAAGAGTACTATCTTGAATAAAGTAGTGAGAGGACTTGCATTGGGCAACAACTTTATGTGTCATCTGCCGAAAGGCGTTCTTTTAAAAGTTGAACCAAAAGATGCCGATTTTATTCGGTACGATGTGATTCGTTCGTTTGATCGCCCATTAATTAATGCTGACATGGTTGGAAAATTAGATGTTGGCTTGGTGACAGAGTTAGACTGGCAGTTATTTCAATTGCAACGAAAATATCTGGATTATCAGGTCAATGTCGGCAATCGCATCATTGAAGCATTGCAAAGTGGCCAACAGGGAGCTGCTGAAGAAGCAAAGAAGATATCTTCACAGAAAGAATTGTTTCAGAATTTGATTGACAAATTGTTTTCAGATACCGGTAAAAAGGTAGTGCGAACAGAAAATGAAATTCGTTTTTCTCAGATTGGTGAGATTCTACTTCCTTATAAATTATCCAGTGGCGAGAAACAGATACTTGCCATTTTGTTGACGGTTTTGGTTGAAGATTTGCAGCCCTACGTTTTATTTATGGATGAGCCAGAAGTTAGCATGCACGTTGAATGGCAAGAACAACTGATTGATTTGATTCTTCAACTGAATCCTAACATACAGATTATCCTGACAACACATTCGCCTGCTGTTATCATGAATGGATGGATGGATCATGTAACCGAGGTGACAGATATTACACTGGATGAAGAATAGTGTTCTATATTGTACCTCAAAAAAATGATGCTAATGGATAAACTACTTCGAAACAATGTCTCTTCACGCTATATTGAGGCTTCAAACAGAATGCGTTCAAAACAAGACCGCAGGCGCATTATTGTTTATGTAGAGAGTTATGACGATATTTTCTTCTGGCGCTCGATTTTGGTTGATTTTGAAGATGATACAAGATATTTTAAAGTAATGTTGCCTTCGCAGTCGCAACATTTGGAGAGAGGAAAGAAAGCGGCCCTCATGAATTTGCTTGCTAACAGCGTTGGGCGTGACATGATAGCTTGTGTGGATGCCGATTATGATTATCTTATTCAGGGAGCAACCCCTACATCGAAAATTGTCATCAACAATCCTTTCGTGTTCCATACCTATGCTTACTCTATCGAGAACTTGCAATGCTATGCACCATCGCTCTATGAGACCTGTGTGATGGTAACCTTAAATGATGAACGAATTTTCGATATGGAAGATTATCTGAAGAAATATTCAGAGATTGTTTTTCCGTTGTTTGTTTGGAGCATTTGGTTTTACAGAACTCCAAATTATAATCAATTTACCATATTCGAATTTCTCCATATTATTGAGACAGCACATTTTACGATGAATGGCTCTGATGAGATATTGTCGCGCCTAAAGAAAAAGGTTTCAAAGCGTATAGATCAGTTTCAAGCTCAGTTTCCTCATTCAAAAGGCAGTTATTTACAAGTTAAGGATGATATCATGCGTTTAGGTGTCACGCCAGAGAATACCTATCTGTTTATCCAGGGACATCATCTTTTTGATAAGATTGTATTACCAATGATGGACACTGTATGCAGTCAATTGGTACGAAATCGTGAGAACGAGATTGCCAGACAGAGTGTGCACGGAACCCAAAGAAACAATGAATTGTCGTGTTATCGCAATAGTATTGAGGATATTATTTCAATGCTCAAGAAAAATACCTATTATAAATCTTCTGATATCGTAAAGAAGATTCAGAATGACCTCAAACATTTTTTTGAAAAATATGGTCAAAAGCAAGTTAGTTTGGCAGAAGATCAAAGAAAACCTGCATAATGGCGTTTCCATTAATGCAGGCTTATTTTAATTAGTTTTAGAAGGTCTCTTTATCCCGCCATTGAAACAGTTGGTCGCTTAAACATACGTTTCAAGGAATTTTATGGTTCCTTCTATTTTGATCGTTTGAGTGGTTGCTGGCAAAAGAATTGTTTCACCGGCGTTGAACCTGGTTTCGGTTCCTTCATTGTCAACAAAGCTGCCTTCACCTTTCAATCCGATCAGCACAACAAAACTGTCTAGTTCGCTATAATCAAGTGTCATTGGTTCGTCAAGATCGTAAACAGCTGTATTGAAATATGGGCAGTGTACCAGACTGACACCTTGATTCTTCATAGGCGTATACTCTGTACGGTAATCGTTCTCTACCGAGAAATTGATTGATTCTGCTGCTTCTTTGGTGTGGAGTTCACGGTAATTGCCATCTTTGTCTTTACGCTTGAAATCGTAAATGCGATAGGTTACATCAGATGTTTGTTGAATTTCTGCCAAAAAACATCCTTTTCCAATGCTGTGGATACGACCGGCAGGAAGGAAGAAACAATCGCCTTCTTTCACTTCATATTCTGCAATAGAATCGAGGATGGTATCGTTTTCAACCATTTCCTTGTACTGCTGAGGAGTGATCGCCATCTTTAATCCGCTTCGTAACTTAGCGTCTGAATCGCTATCCATTAGATACCACATCTCGGTTTTGCCACGTTCCTTCCCTTGTCGTTTTGCAATTTCGTCGGTTGGGTGAACTTGGATAGATAGATCTTGTCTGGCATCGATAAACTTTATCAGTAAGGGAAATTCGTTACCAAAGCGCTTATAGTTGTCTTCGCCGACTAACTTGCCCTTCAGTTCTTGCAAAACATCGTTCAATGAACGGCCTGCAAATTCTCCATCGATGACAATAGTTTCATTATCTCTTACACCAGAGATTTCCCAACTTTCACCAACATTTTCAATACGCTGATGTAGGTTCTTGAATGGGATAATTTTGTTTCCGCCCCAAATGGTTTGTTTCAGTAGGGGATTAAATTTGAATGGTTTCATTTTATATGTATAAAAATATTGATGATGTGTGTAAAAATTAAAACTTAGCTCTTATTCCAAAAGGAAGGAGTCAGAATAACCAGAACACTGAAAATTTCTAAACGACCAACAAGCATCAAAAAGGAACAGAGCCATTTGATAAAGTTGGGCAATATATTCCAACTCATGGTTGGACCAATCTCTAATCCAAACGAAGGGCCTACGTTACCAATACTACTCAGTACAATGGTAATCGCATTGGTACTGTCTACCTTAGCCAGCATCAGCACAAAGGTTGATAGGCCAACCAGCAAGAGGTAAGTCGCAAAAAAGGACAAAAGCGTATTTCTTGTTTGATTTGTGATGCTTATACCATCTATTTTAAGTGGTACAACAGCATTAGGATGCAATATTTGCATGAATTCATTACGGATACATTTCAGCAACATGACTCCTCGGATACATTTGAGTCCGCCACTGGTAGAACCCGAGCTGGCACCCAAAAACATGCAAAAGCCTAATATCGCCCATGTAACATGAGGCCATTTGCCTGCATCGTCATTGAAAAGCCCTGTAGTGGTGATAATCGAAACAACTTGAAATAGACTGGACCGGAATGCTTCTTCGACAGGATATTGTAGTTTTATGATGAGCTGAATCATCACAAACACAGTGAAGATAAAGACAATTGAAAAGTAAAACTTGAATTCGGAATTTTTATATAGCGTCTTCAAATCATGTTTACTGGCAAACAGGTAGAGTAAAGTAAAGTTGGTCCCGGATAAAAAGCAGAATAATGCACAGGTATAGTCTATAGCAGGTGAATTGAAAAATTCAAGACTATTGTTATGAATAGAGAATCCCCCTGTTGCAGTAGAAGTCATAGCGTAGTTAACGGCGCTGAACCAGTCCATTCCGAAAAACATGAAACTAATGATGCAGGCAATAGTAAGAACAAGATAAACAGATAAAATCAATTTAACATTCGATGAAAGACGAGGATGCAACTTTGTCTTTATGGGTCCTGTTGATTCAGCAGCAAAGATTTTTACCGAACCACCTGTAAGAGACGGTAACAAGGCAACTGTAAAAAACACAATCCCTAAGCCTCCAACCCATTGTGTCAACGATCTCCAAAACAGCAGTCCATGCGGGAGAGCTTGAACGTTATCAAGAATTGTTGCACCGGTACTGGTAAATCCAGACATATTTTCGAAGAAAGCATCTGTGAAATTTGTGATGTAGCCACTAAACAAAAAAGGCAAGGTGCCCAAAGAACTAAAAAAAAGCCATGCCAATGTTACTACTAAATAGGCATCTTTCCGCATTAGTGTGTTGTCTGATTCACGGCCAAAATATTTGAGCAGGAAACCAAACAACAAACAAATCATCACTGATATCAGGAATGGCATAAAGTCATCTTCTCTATACAAAAGGCATATCCCAAAGCATAAAAGCATCATTAGTGCTTCAATAAAGCTCAATGTGCCTAATACTTTTAATATCGTTTTGTAATTGATCATTTGTTTGCGCTTTGCCTATGTGCTTAAAGGAAGTATTTTTCTACCAATTTCATCTTGTGGTCTTGACAGAAAACCATAACGATGTCACCGCTTTGTATCTGTGTGTCTCCAGAGATGAGCAATCCTTTATTGTTTCTGACCAATCCTCCGAAGGTGATTCCTTTTGGTAATCCAAGGTCTTTCATTGGTCTCTTTGTAACCTTTGAATTTTCTTTAGGTATCAATTCTGCTACATCAGCATTTACTGAATTGATAAATCGCATGTTGTTAACGTTGTCATCTAGCATCATCTGGTAAATATGACTGGCAGCGATGCTTTTCTTATTAATGATAGTACCGATATCCAAACTTTCAGCAATATTCACATAATCAACATGTTCTACCATAGCGATTGTCTTTCTCACTCCAAGCCTTTTGGCCGTTAAGCAGGCAAGAATATTGGTTTCTGCATTGTCGGTTAGGGAAACGAAAGCCTGTGCCTGCTTGATGCCTTCTTCAGTGAGTAACTGGATATCGCGTCCGTCGCCGTTGATGATGAGGGTTCTATCGGAATCCAGTAAGTCATTAAGTTCTTCGCAACGTTTTTCATTAATTTCGAAGAGCTTGACGTTCAAGTAGCTTGGTAAGGAGTTGACTGCACAGACGGCAGTATTGCCTCCTCCCATCACAAAGACATTCTGCACATCTACATAATATTCTTTGCCAACAATCTTACGAATATAGGGAATATATTCAGGAGTAGTCATGAAGAAGACTAGATCATACAGCTTTAACTCATCATTACCTCCAGGAATAATGGTTTCGTTTTGACGCTTGATAGCCACTACATGATAAGGATCATCAGGGCCGCAAAGATTTTTTAAAGGATTGTTGAGTATTTCGCAAGTTTCTCTTAATTTGATCGTTAGCATCACCAATGCCCCGTCATGAATATCCAATCGTTGCCGAACCCACGACATTTCCAGGCTGTTGCTAATGTCTTTGGCTGCCAATTGCTCAGGATAAATAACTGAATCTATCCCCAATTTATTAAGAAGACCTTTAAGATCTTGCTCAATATACTCATTATTGTTTATTTTCGCAACGGTTTTCTTCGCACCGATCGCTTTTGCCAAAACGCAAGCAGTGATGTTTAAACATTCATCCGGTGTAACTGCAACGAAGAGGTCAGCAAGATCTGCTCCAGCATTTCGTAGTGCTTTGACACTTGTTGGCGATGCATTGATTGTCAGGAGGTCAAAACTAGAACCAATCAGAGCTAATCTCTCTTCGTTATCATCAATCAGAATGATATCTTCATGATTGGTAGACAGCATCTTCGCCAGATGGATACCAATATCAAAAGCGCCGCAGATGATTATTCTCATATTGTAAAAAGTTGTCGTTTTAGATGGTTGCTAGCGTCGATAAGATAAAGATGGTCTTAACAGTCTATGATCTCTTGTTTAATACTATCACGGTTTAAACCAACAATAGTTCTTAGTTCGGGTATCGTTCCGTGTTCTACAAATTCGTCTGGCAATCCTAAACGTTTGATGGTAGGCTTGAATCCATGGTCATTAAACCACTCAAGGACTGCAGAACCAAAGCCTCCATTTCTTACACCATCTTCAATTGTAATAACTTTGTCGAATTTTTGACCAACTTCATTTAACAGATCTTCGTCTAGTGGTTTAAGAAATCTCATATCGTAATGGGCAACAGAACGGACGTTTGTCAGCTCCTTAATTGCTTGTTCTACATCGTTCCCAATAGGTCCTATGGATAGAACTGCAACGTCTTTACCATCATGAATCTTTCGACCTGATCCAACTTGAACCTCTTCCAACGTACATTGCCATTGAGTGTTAACTCCTCTACCTCTTGGATAACGAATGACAAATGTCCCTTTATCAGGAAGTTGAGCAGTGTACATCAGTCGTCTTAACTCTTTTTCATCCATGGGTGATGCAATCGTAAGATTTGGAATAGCTCTCAAGGCGGCCATATCGAATGCGCCATGATGAGTAGGGCCATCTTCTCCAACTAAGCCTGCCCGGTCTAGGCATAAAACAACCGGCAAGTTTAGAATGGCTAAATCGTGGATGATATTGTCATAAGCACGTTGTGAAAACGAACTATAAATATTGCAGAAAGGCTGTAATCCTTCTTTTGCAAGCCCAGCTGAGAATGTTACAGAATGACCTTCGGCTATTCCTACATCAAAAGCTCTATCCGGCATCGCTTTCATCAATATATTCATTGAGCATCCTGTTGGCATGGCTGGAGTAATTCCCACAATGCGGGGGTTTTGTTTGGCGAGTTCAAGAAGTGTTTTACCAAAGACTTCTTGATAGAGCGGAGGCAGATTTGAACAATTCTGAAGGATTCTTTTACCCGTCTCAACATCAAATTTTCCCGGTGCATGCCATTCTACTTGTGAAATCTCTGCAGGCTTGTATCCTTTTCCTTTCGTTGTATGGAGGTGTAGCAGTTTTGGCCCTTTCATGTCTTTCAGCTGACGCAGCATCCGTACTATTTCGATAACATTATGTCCATCGAATGGACCAAAGTATCGAATGTTCATTCCTTCAAAGATATTTTGCTGATGGCTGATAGCAGATTTGATGGCGTTATTTAATCTGATAATGCCTTTCTTCCTATTTTCATTCAGATAGCCTCGTTGGTTTAACCATTGAGAAGCCTTGAATCTTATTCTGTTGTATGTTGCATTTGTGTCAAGCGATAAAAGATATTTTTCCATGCCTCCTACGGCGTGATCAATACTCATGTCATTATCATTCAAAATAATCAACAAATCATTCGATGTCGATGAAACGTTGTTCAATCCTTCAAAGGCTAACCCTCCGCTCATTGCGCCATCACCAATGATAGCAACGATTTTCTTATCTTTATCATGATTCTGTTTAGCGGCAACTGCCATGCCTAATGCTGCCGAAATGGAATTTGATGCATGCCCACAGGTGAATGTGTCATACTCACTTTCTATCGGGGATGGGAAAGGACGCAAACCGTGTAGTTTTCGGTTGGTATAGAACAAGTCTTTTCTGCCTGTCAATATCTTATGCCCATAGGCTTGATGTCCAACATCCCAAACGAGTTTGTCTGCAGGAGTGTTAAAGACATAATGTAAGGCAACTGTAATCTCTACAGCACCTAATGAAGATGCAAAATGGCCGGGATTGACTGAAACTTCTTTTATTATATCTTCCCTGAGTTCTTTACAAACTTGGGGAAGTTGTTCCACTTTAAGTTTCCGAAGGTCTTCCGGATATGAGATTTGATTTAAAAGTCTTAATTTATTATTGCCCATCAAGCTGTTAACTTATATACAATGCAAAGATAATAAAATAATGTGAACAATTAAATATGATCCTGATTTTTAAGCTTCGCATATAATTTGAAAACATTCAACTTTCCGCTCTTAACAACTCTGTAATAATGGTTGTCGCATCCGTTGCAATCATTATTTGTAACCTGAAACCGGTGATCGTTCACAACAAAAGATTTCACTTATCAAACGAACAATATTATTTATCTAATCGAATTATATGATTAAGTTTCATACATCTTATTGTTTATAATCAGAAATAATGTGTATATTTGCACATAATTACTTTCTTTTAAATTAATAATCCATACTAAACAATCTAATGATGAAGAAAATTTTACTCATCAGTATTTACCTTTTAGTTAGTGTTTCATTTTTTGCGGCCCCCGTTGACCGTGAAACCGCCAAAGCAGTTGCAAAAGAATTTCTCTCTAAACGTGGTATTGTACTTCCCGATCAACCGAAGATTGCTTATCGGGCTGCAAAAAAGAGTCCTGTTCAGCAGCAAAACTCTTATTATTATGTTTTCAATGTCGGCAATGATGCTGGTTTTGTTGTTACCTCTGGAGATGATCGTATTGATGGAATCTTAGGATATACTGATCATGGATCATTTGATATCAATAACATGCCCGATAACATGCGGGCTTTCTTACAATCGTATGCCGATGCAATTAAAGGGTTGGATGATCATAATGTCGCCGAGACATCAGTTCAGCGTGCCAAAGGAGTGCCAGGAGCAGTACAAGTAGCTCGCCACGCTATTGATCCATTGATAACATCCAGGTGGAATCAAGGTGATCCTTATAACCTCAAAACGCCTCATTATTATAATGATGATGGAACTTTGGGTGGCTTAAGTGCGACGGGTTGTGTTGCAACTGCTTTAGCGCAAGTTATTGGTTATTACAAATATCCCAATGCACTTTTGAGCGATTTGCCTTCATATACCTTTACGAGTGGTGCCAACAAGAAAGTTACGATGCCTGCTATTCCTGCCGGAACAACGATAGATTGGGATCATATGCGCGACACCTATTCAGATGCCAGTACCCAGGCCGAGAAGGATGCTGTATCATCGTTAATGCTTTATGTGGGACAATTGGTTCGAATGGGTTATGGCCCATCATCAGGAGCAGGTTATCCTGCAGCGATAGAAGGCTTGAAAAAGAGTTTTGGATTTGATGACGGATTGCATTTGGTTGAACGTGAGAAGTTTACGATCGCGCAATGGAATGATATGATTTATAACGAATTGGCTACGAATCACCCAGTTCCCTATGGAGGTGGGTCATCTGGCGGGGCTCATGCTTTTGTGATTGATGGTTACGATGGTGAAGGACTTTTCCATGTAAACTGGGGGTGGGGTGGTATGGATGATGGCTATTTCCGCATTGCCATCTTGAACCCTAATGACAATTCTGGAATTGGGTCAAGCTCAAGCAGTGACGGTTATTCCATGGGACAGGATGCCATTATCGGGATGAAACTTCCAGATAACATACCAGCACCTCCTGCTCCTGCAGACACCTATGGTCTGTCAATCAATGATACCCAAATTGATGGAAATGTTATTACCAGCAATTTTGTCAATTGGACGGGTGCCAACCGCAATTATTCGTTGGGTATTGGCGTTTTACAAGATGATGGTACCCTAACGCCTGTAGGCAATGTTTATAACAATGGAATGGTAACTGTTGATCAAACTGTAACCAAATACATTTATGTCAACACCTATATTCATCAGGGATTTTCTGTAACCGGTTTGCCAAAGGGATCCTATAAAATCGTTCCGATGTGCAAACTCTTGTATCCTGCAGGTAACTGGCAGACCAGTTTTGATACACGATACTACTACATCATCGCTGATGTTGATGACAATGGTAACGCTACACTGAGCTTCCATAAACCGGAATTGGTTGCCGACAAAATTGATGTTATTGGTACAAAATCTATTAACCGCCAACAAATGGTCAATGTTGTATTTAAGAACCCCGGTACAGAATATTATGGAGAGATTCACCTCTTTGCTAGTAAAACAACTGCCATGGGTAGCGAAACAAGTCGTTCTGCTGTTGAAGTTGCCTCAAATGATTCTACGTGTACGTCATTCTTTTTCACTCCTCAAGAGGCAGGAACATACAATTTGTGGTTGGCATTCGATGGTGCCGGCAAGAATGTTCTTGCGCACAGCAGCGTAGAGATTACCAATGATGTACAAGGAATGCCGCTAAAGGTGGCAAATGTGGTTTATCAAAACCGGAATGGAAATGTCTTATATGGCAAATTCATAGATGGTATGGTTGATATCACCAACCCAAGTTTAACAGATACATTTGTTGGTGATCTGAAAATCCAGTTGTGGAGTAGAAACATTGGCGATGGTTCTATGTGGGGAGGCCCAACACAGACAATTCCTGTTTCCATTAGTCCTAATAGCACCATTTCAATACCTTATCTCTTCGATAATTTGGAATTAAACAAGGAATATACCGTAAACTATCAGGCACTCGGAAAGGAACTTGAAAATGGAGGAGTATTTACCTCAGGTCGAATTGTACAGCTCAATAGTGGCATTGTTTACTATTATGCAGATGGTAGCAGA
>CALNBT010000017.1 GCA_937874345.1 uncultured Prevotella sp. | reverse complement strand
ATTATGTAATAGTTTACCAAATATTTATCTGACGTTAAATATATTAACGAGTATCATATGGATAGTGGTTTTATTTAATATTGTTTCCATTAAGGGAAACTGTGCTGAGCAAAGACTCTTTGAGAATAATGGCTATGTAAACAGGGGCAAACTTGCTTTTGCCTATCACTTCAGTCTTTCCAAAATTTATCGACATCAGGTGTGCCTCGGCTATAGCCAACAGCCATTGGGTCGAAATTCAACAAGCCAAATAAATACCATGCGCTCGACGATATGCAAATATTTGTGTCTGCTCCCTTCCAAAGTTGCGAGCTGCCATAGGTAGTGCCAAGATTTGATGCATAGGGCAATCCTACGGAATTAGGATAGAGCGTGCTTGATATCAGTAACTTTCTCATTTCTGCCAAATAGGTTGTCGACTTGTAGGAGTCGGCAGCTTTTTGGTAAGCCACCACCATCTGTCCTGTGCCCTCAAGCCATACAATGTCTTTGTCGATGTCGGGTGCAAACCCTGTTATCAAGGCGCCATTGGCTGTGGCTCTTTGGGTGTTTGCATACATTGTTGTTTTTTCGAGCACTGTTTTGGGGAAATCCTCAAATGTGCAATATCCCCAACTGTGGTTGTCGAGTGCATATTCATAATAATTTCCTGGCCATGACACCAACAAGCCATCAGTACTGTTGTATCTGTTTTCTTTAAGGTGTGCGAGGAGTTTTTTGTGAAAGTCGTCATATCCCTGCACTGCACAGTAGGCATCAATCATACCTTCGGTATTTTTCGAGATAGTACTATTGCTTGCAGTGATGCCTCCCCAAAGTCCACCATCTTTGTCTTGCAGTGAACGAATCCAAATCTCCAGCGTCGACTTTAGTTTGTCATATTTTGTAGTCTCCACCTTTGCCATGTAGTTGTTCAGTGCTATTAGCAGCCAGGCATTGTCACCAAGCCATCGGTCGCCCGAAGTGGTACCGTCGGTACTGCGGAACTGATAAAAACCACCATTGGTTGTGAGCTCACTACCTATGCGCTGATTAAAGAAATTGAAAATAGATTCAGCCTTGGAATACTTGCCCGTGGCAGTGAACACAAGTGCTGCTAGGGCGTTGTCGTAGAGCGACATCGTGCTGCTGCTCTCGGTGCTTGGCAGTAGTCCGTTGGAGTACTGCACATTTTCAAACCATGCCACGATGTTTTCGGCCTCTGCCGACAGGTCGATGGCTGTTTTCTCTGCAACGAAGGTAACAGTCAGTGTCGATGACGCTGTTGCCGATGCTGGCGTAAAGGTGTAGCCATCGGCCATAGGAGTTATTTTCACACTGTCCTTCAAGTTGGATACGCTCCACTCGCCCGATGCTGAACTGTAGACCGTCTGGTTTCCAATTGTTAGGCTTATGTTCGCAAGTCCACTGCCATCCGAATCAACAACTTTTCCTGAAACAGTAAACGTTTCGTCTACTTCCGAACTATTGTTGTCACTTGAACATCCTATAAGTAGGAAAATGTTCAGTATAAAAAATGATATAATGTTTTCTTTCATATTATCTGATGCTATGTTTTTTAATTGTAAACAAACGAGGCAGATATTACATCGCGGCTATTAGGACCAATCATCACCTCGAATTCGCCTGGCTCGCAAACATATTCTAATTCATGATTGTAGAATTTTAAATCCTCTGATGTTATCTCGAACGACACTATCTGGCATTCACCAGCCTGTAGCTCTATTTGCTTGAAGCCTTTTAACTCCTTTACAGGTCTTGTGCTAGAACTTATAACATCGTGGATATATAACTGCACCGTTTCCTTTCCTGCTCGTGCTCCGGTGTTCTTCACCTGTATGCTTGCTGTCAGTTTTCCATCTTTAGAGAGTGTGTTGGATGACAGTTTCATGCGGTCATAAGTAAAGGTAGTGTAGCTCAGTCCATAGCCAAATGGATAAAGTGGGGCATTCACTACATCAATATAATTGCTCTTGAACCGTATATATGGAGCATCGTCAGCAGAGTGAGGACGTCCGGTGTTCTTGTGATTGTAATGAATCGGAATTTGTCCTATGCTTCGAGGGAATGTTACCGTTATCTTTGCTGAAGGATTCACATCACCAAACAGAACATCGGCAATGGCATTGCCTGCCTCTACACCAGGAAACCAAGCGTTCAGTATGGCTGGCACATGTTGGTCGGCCCATGTCAGCTCCAATGGACGGCCGGTAAAAACTACCAAAACAATAGGTTTACCTGTAGCTACTAGTGCTTCAAGAAGCTGCAACTGTGGCTCTGGCAGATTTGGGGTGGCACGCGATGCACCCTCGCCATTCATATTCATGTTTTCGCCTAGTGCAGCAATAATAACATCACTTCTTGATGCTACAACAAGAGCTTCACGCAGCAGTTCACCATTGCTTCGCCATGTCGACTCCTTGGCATTTCCAGCCTTAGCCAAACCCATAAAAGAGCCTACAAGGATTTTCTCCGATTCTGGATCTTTTACAAGATGGCTTCCGGTGGCATATTCCACGCAGCCTTGGGTACCCACTGCTGTTTTCAATCCGTCAATCAGAGACACGGGCAATACTTTTTCCGAGCTTCCACTCCAGCACCCCAGCATGTCGTTTGCGCTGTTGCCCAATGGACCGATAACAGCTATGCGCTGATTACGCTTCAGCGGCAGCAGATTCTCATCGTTTTTCAGCAACACTTGGCATTGCTGTGCAACTTTGCGGGCCTGTCTCACATGTTCCGCTTTTCCCAAAGTGGCTTTGGCTCGTGCCACATCGCAATATTTGTATGGGTCGTCGAAAAGGCCTAGTTTATACTTCGCTTCAAGTACTCTGCGGCATGCCCTGTCAATATCGTCCATCTTTACCATTTTCTTTTCAATGGCCTCTTGTAGGTGGTTGGTGAAATATTCACTGACCATGTCCATGTCGATGCCAGCTTTCAAGGCACGTGCTGTTACCTCCAGTTCGTTGCCTATTCCATGATTGGTCATCTCCATTATACCTGTGTAGTCTGTCACCACAAATCCCTTGAAGCCCCATCGCTTGCGAAGCACCTCATCGAGCAGATACTCGTTGGCGGTGGCAGGAATGCCTTCAAATTCATTAAACGATGCCATGAAGCTTCCTGCACCCTGCTCGGCTGCAGCCTTATAGGGCAACATAAACTCGTTCATAGCCTTTTGGCGGCTCATATCTACAGTGTTGTAGTCGCGGCCGGCCTCACCTGCGCCATACAGGGCATAGTGTTTCACGCAGGCCATGACGTTGTCAGGGGCATCCAAAAGGTTGTTTGTTTGATATCCACGCACCCAAGCCTTTGCAATCTCGCCACCCAGATATGGATCCTCACCGGCACTTTCGGCAATGCGCCCCCAGCGGGCATCGTGGCATACATCCACCATTGGCGAGAATACCCAGTTCACACCATCTGAACTAGCTTCTATAGCAGAAGTTCGTGCAACCTGTTCTATCATGTCGGGGTTCCATGACGACGCCAATGCCAATGGAATAGGAAATGTTACATCATAGCCATGGATAACGTCCATTCCAAACAGCAAAGGTATGTGGAGACGGCTTTTTTCCACTGCCACTTGTTGCCAATGCTTTATCACTTCCACATTTTTCAAACCAAAAAGGCCGCCAATCTCACCATTTTCTATTCGTTGCTCCAGTGGAACAGTGTTGCCATTGATACCTTCTCCAGCAACAAATCCTCCACTCACATTCAGATTGAGCTGACCAATTTTTTCCTTTACAGTCATTTCGTCCATCAGTTGGTCAATGAAAATGTCCATCTTTGATGTGTTTGACTTTGAACACCCTGCAAGCAACAGACTTGCAACACTATATAGTAAAATGTTTTTTAGTTTCATATCTAATTTAGAATGTTCGTTTCGCTTGTAAAATCGGACACACAGTTGATGACCGTTGCTTGGTTACCAACGGTAATTTTGTACTCACCTTTCTCTAAATGCCATTTCCCGTCTGAACCTATAAAGGCTAAGTCCTTTGCATTTATTGAGAATGATACAGTCTGGCTTTCACCAGAGGTAAGCTCAATTTTTTTGAAGTTCCTTAGCCGCCGATTGTCAGGGATGATTGATGCACTGAGGTCTTGCGAGTATAGCATTACTGTTTCCTTACCCTTTCGGTTACCAGTGTTTTTAACCATGATGCTGAATTCTATTATGTCACCAGCATCGAATGACGATTTATTTATTTCGAGGTTACTGTATTCAAAAGTGGTATAACTCATTCCCTCACCAAACCACCACTGCGTGTTTGTGTGAGCCTCATAGTTATATGTTCCGGGCATAGTTTCTCTTGCCTCGCATACTTTAAAATCGTAGGTGGTGAACGAATTAGGGTGTGAAGGATATGTAAATGGCAATCTGCCGCTGAAGTTCTCATCGCCCGAGAGGAGATCGGCAAGTGCATCGCCACCATAGTTGCCTGGAAGCATTATGTTGACAATGGCTTTACAGCCATCTACGAGGTCATGAATCAGTCGTGGTCTTCCCTCGTTCAGGATGAGTATCACAGGCTTGCCTGTATCTTGCAGGCGCTTTACTAACAGTTTCTGATTAGATGATAGATTCAAATCGCTGATGTTGCCGGTTGTCTCGGCATAGGAATTCTCACCAACACACGCAATGATGTAGTCAACATCCTTGGCTTGAGCCACAGCCTTTTCTATGCCCGAAGCATCTTCGGCTGTCCACTCTTTGTGTTCCTCATAAGCCACTCCATGTTCAAAAATAATGTTGTCACTGCCAAACTTATTAGTCATGGCTTCCAGAATGGTGTTATATTGCTCTGAGAATTTCTCTACATTATTGCCCTGCCAAGAGTAGCTCCAGCCACCATTTAGTCCACGCATGGTATTTGCATTAGGTCCACACAGCAATATTTTTTTGCCATGTTGCAAGGGTAGGATGTTATCTTCGTTTTTCAGAAGAATCTCCGATTCTACAGCCATCTGCTTAGCCACAGCTGCATGAGCTGCACTTCCAAATAGTGGGTACTTGTTGTCATTACTATAGGGATTATCAAAAAGATTTAATCTGTATTTAAGTCTAAGAATTCGTTTCACTGCATCGTCTATTCTTTCTTGTGCCACACAACCATCTTCCACAAGTTGTTTGAGTGTTTCGCCGTAGTTTAGTTGAGAAGGCACCATCATCATGTCTACGCCTGCATTGATGGCCATCCTAATGGCATCTTTCTGTGAGGCTGCAATATGGTCGCGGATATAAAGATTTTCTATGTCTCCCCAGTCTGTTACAATCAGCCCATCCCACTCAAGGTCATCCTTCAGCCATTGTTGCAAAAACTTCTTGTTGGCAACGCCATTCATTCCATTTAATATTGAGGAGTTGGTCATTGTTGCAATGGCGCCATTCTGAAAGGCTTTCAGAAACGGCGTGAACAGTTTTTCTCGCAAGTCCTGTTCGTTTACATTTGCCGGAGTGCGGTCTATGCCATTGTCAGGTACACCATAACCGAAATAGTGCTTAAGACATGTCCCCACATGATATTCATCAATATTGTTGGGATCGTCACCCTGAAGACCCTTAAGATAGGCCTCCCCCATAACAGATGCCGCGTAGGGATCTTCACCCATGCTTTCATATAGTCTTGGCCATGATGGCTTTCGGCAGATGTCCATTGATGGCGAGAACAGCCACCTCACGCCACAGGCTCGTGTTTCATAGGCGGAAATTTCTCCCATGCGCTTGGCGAGCTCGGGATTGAAGGTGGCCACCATTCCTATCTGGTGTGGAAATAAGGTGCCTTTTGCCGTATATGTGGTGCCATGCAGTTGATCTAAGCCATAAACCATTGGTATACCAGAATATTTTAATGCCGCTTCTTGAATGGTATTGGTAGCTTTGTTCCACACGTCAACTTCGGCAGCACAAGTGCCTCCGAGCATGTTCAGAATAGATCCAACACGATAAGTCTGAAACACGTTCTGCAGTTTGGTTTTGTCTAACTTAAAACCTAACTTATAGTTAATAGCTTGTGACAAACATTGATATTGGTAGTCATTGCTGCTTTTGGGTTTTCCATTGCTAACAACCATCAATGTGGCATCATATTCATTTGTCAAGTCAAACTTTGAGATTATGTCAGAGAGTTCTTTGACAGATAGTTTCTGAAGTGCAGTAACGGTGTAACGCTGATCAAACTGTGTAATCATGTTTACTTCCAGTTGCACCATCTGACCTATTTTCTGTTCTAAAGACATTGAGGAAAGTTGCTTTTCAATCTTCTGCTCTCTATCTTTATTACGGTTTTTGTCAGACTTAATAGATGCTGTGCCGCTTATAGCGACACAGCTTGTTAATATGATGATTGTTGTTAGTTTCCTTAGCATATTTATCAAGAGTTTAATTCTGTTTATTTAAATATCACTCTGCAAGCAAAGGATTCTTCTGCTGCTCAGTCAAAGGAATTGGCAGGAAATAGTGCTCGCCAGTAAACACTCGTTCCTCAATCTGTGATATCTCATAACGACGAGTCACATTATTGTCGTAGCAGTTGATACCCATGATAGGATTGGCCAGCACATCGCCATCCAGCCAACGACGGAGATCATAGAAGCGATGCTCTTCCATAAAGAGTTCCACACGGCGCTCGTTTTTAATGCGCTTGCGCATCTCGTCCTTTGTTAGTCCGTCGGGAAGTGCAGGCTGACCGGCACGTGCGCGCACTTGGTTGATGGCGTCGTAAACACTTTGATCAGGAGTACTGGAAGCCTCGTTGCGAGCCTCGGCATAGTTAAGAAGAATCTCGGCATAGCGGAAATAAGGGAAGTTATTGCTCTGGGCATATCCACCATAGATGTTGGTAGAGGGATCCAGTTCTTCTATGAATTTGCGGAGTCCATATCCACAACGCGCCTTACCTAAACGAGGTTTGCATGATCCGTTCTTTGACTCGTCAACGGTGTTGGTTACAATGTTTATCTCGTAAGTCTCCCACATCGAACCATTGTAAAGCAAACTCTGGTAGAAGCGCTTGTCGCGGTTTTCATAAGGATTTTGTGGGTCATATAATGTGTTGGTTGGGTCGTCAATCAGTTTGCCGTCGATATACTCCACGTCAAGACTGATGAAACCCTTGTCGGCAAGGACAAGAACCAGTTGCGTGAAGACGTTGTTTATCTCCTCCTTTACACGGTTACGGAAACGGTTGATGGTTATGAAGTCCGGATGCTCATGACCGGCAAGCCAGATATAATGGATGTCACGCAAAAGAAGCTTCTCTATTTTACGGCAGGAATAGATATTATTCATGTAAGCGTAGATAATGACCTTGAGCATCATCTTTGGATGATAGGCTGAGCGCCCGGTTTCTTTATAAAGCTTCTTGAAATTATCAAGATTGAGATTATCAACAACTGCATTGACAATGCGGACCGGGTCGTCCGCAGCTATGTTCTCATCTATTCTTTGTGGAAAAAGAACGGTTTGGGTGGGTATGTAAGGACGAAAATGTAACTTTGCCATAACGAAATTCTAATGCCTAAAGTTACAAAAACTTTGGGTAATAACAAAGCCCGGGCTTGTGAAAGTCTGGGCTTTGCGCAAAAAAAAGGGGGAGGTGCCAGTTTTGACACATCCCCATCCAAAAGGCCATTGACAAATGTCACGATGATGGTGGAGGACTGGTCTATGTTCCGCAAGGAACCTATCTTACAGGAACGCTTAATCTCAAATCGAATGTCGAATTCCATTTTGAAACAGGTAGTGTACTGAAAGCAACGACCGATCTGACACAATATCAAAAACACAATGAGAATCCAGCAGGAGTATTCTATACAGAGAATGCTGATAATGTGTCGATAACAGGAAACGGAACGATATTCGGACAAGGCATGGAATTCATGTATGCCGACAGTGCGAAAGTCATTAGTGGAGAAGTCACCAAATATATCAGGCAGAAAGAAAACTTTCGAAAAGTAGAGCATGGGATTGGGGATGGACCACTCTATCCAAAGGACCGGTTTCATCAGATGATTATTTTCAGTAACTGTACCAATGTAAACCTCAGTGATTTCAAATGTGTGGATGCACCTTACTGGACGTTCCTCATCGTACATTGCGAAAACGTCCAAGTGAGAGGTTTGCGCATAGACAATAATCTTTTGATCCCAAACAGTGATGGATTGGACATCGTGTCATCTAGCAACGTAACTGTTTCTGACTGCAACTTCTCGTGCGGAGACGACGCAATCGTGCTTGCCGGATATGCGCATCACTTCGGAGATCCCGGCTTCAAGAATATTCTGAAACCTTCAAAAAACATCATGGTATCTAATTGTATCTTACGGTCAAAATCAAGCGGAATACGCATTGGAGGATGGGATCAGAACCAGATGTCAAACTATAGTTTCAACAATATCGTGATATACGATTCAAACTGTGGCATCAACATTACAGTACGTACAGAAGGAGGCTTAAACAAAGCAGACTTCAATAACATTTCAATAGAGACCAGACAGCACACCGGAGACTGGTGGGGAAATGGGGATCCGATCAAGATTTCTTGCATGAGAGGAGTTGAAGGAGAACAAGTTGGCACCATCAACGATGTAAACTTCACAAATATTCATTGCGTTGGTGAGAATGCCATCCTTTTGTATGCCGAAAAACCGGGTATGATCAATAACATTACCTTTAGCAATTTTTCTTTTTTGCTAAAAGGCAGTAAGCTAGAAAAAGTGTCTGGAGGAAATTTCGACCTGAGACCCAATATCGTACCGGGAAAAGAGCTCTATGCATCAGACATCCCAATCCTGCACATGGAAAATGTCAATAACGTTCATTTGAACAACGGTACATTACGATGGAATGGTGTGACGGAATCTTACAATAAAAAAGCCATTAAGGCCATTCATGTGGATGGTCTTGAAGTCAAGAGCATCCTGGCCCAACCGTCACCGGTTTACCCAAAGTCTCAGGCAGTTGAGTATGTTAACTGCAAGCTCATCAAATAAGATACCTACTACTTTAGCAATCGTTTTGTTTGTCAGGCTCTATATGGCTGACAGGCAAAACGATTTTTCATTTGTTTACTATCTCCTACTCCTTGTTGCAACTTTTTGATTGCCATAAAAGAAAGTGGCCTGTTTTGCGCATCAATATCCATAAGATTGATGAACAAAACAGGCCACAATGTGCTATTTAAGCAATGGATTTGTCTGAAAGCTATAACAACCTTTCTTTCAACAAGATGGGAATATCGCTTGTTTCGCGTGCCACGGGCACTCCGGCAGCTTCGAAGGCAGCAATTTTTTCGGCTGCAGTACCCGCCCCACTCGAAATGATCGCACCGGCATGCCCCATTTGTTTGCCAACGGGCGCTTCACGACCCGAAATAAACGCGACAACAGGCTTTGTAACATGTTGTTTGATGTAATCTGCTGCTTTCTCTTCAGCATCACCACCAATCTCACCGATCAAGGCAATGCTGTCGGTTTCTGGATCGTTTTGGAACATCTCGAGCAAATCGCGGAAATAGAGTCCCACGATCGGATCGCCTCCAACCCCAATGGCTGTCGACTGTCCCAGACCAGAAGCCGTCAGTTCGGCTACTACCTGATAGGTCAACGTTCCGCTGCGGCTGATGACGCCGGTATGCCCCTTCTTGAAAATATTGGTTGGCATAATTCCCACCATACTCTCATCGGGAGAAATCAAGCCAGGACAATTTGGACCTACAAGTTGAGCTCCTCTATCGCGTATATAGCGGTATGCAGTCACGACATCCAGTGTTGGAACACCTTCCGTGATGCACACAATCAATTTGATTCCGGCATCGGCAGCCTCTAACATGGCATCTTTTGCAAAAGCAGCCGGGACAAATATAACAGAGGTATCGGCACCTGTTGTTGCAACAGCCTCTCTGACAGTATTGAAAACAGGGATGCCACTGACCGTCTGTCCACCTTTTCCAGGCGATGTACCACCCACAACCTGGGTACCGTAACTCTTCATCTTCTCGGCATGGAAACTTCCATCTCTACCGGTAATTCCCTGTACAATTAACTTTGTATTTTGATGTATCAGTATACTCATTTTTTCAAATCTTTACTGGGTTAGACAATCTGGACGACATTTATTTCGAAACCTGTTCTACGGCCATCCGCCCGGCTTCACTCATCGTCTTGGCAACATGAAACTTTGTTCCCTTGAGAATGGCTCTACCCTCTTCCTCATTGGTGCCTGTGAGTCGAATAACAATAGGGGTATCGACATCAATCAATTGAAAGGCCTCTATCAATCCCCTAGCCACGTCATCACAGCGGGTGATGCCACCAAAGATATTGATCAGAACGACACGTACTTGTTCATCGCTCAGTAAAAGTTTCATCGCTTCAACAATCTTGGTCGGGTTCGAACTTCCACCAATATCGAGGAAATTGGCAGGGTGCCCGCCATACAACTTTATCATGTCCATGGTAGCCATTGCCAATCCGGCACCATTCACCATACATCCTATCTCACCTCCCAAATGAACATAGCTAAAACCTTTATCCTTGGCTTCCTGTTCTTTTTGTTCTTCAGCGGTGGGCTCAAAGAGTTCCAACACATCCGGATGACGAAACAGCGCATTGTTGTCAAAGGTCATTTTGGCATCAATCGCTTTCAGCTTGCCATCCTTGGCAAGGACCAATGGATTGATTTCAGCCAAAGAAGCATCTTTCTCCATAAATAACTTGTATAGACCTTGGAAGAGTGGTACAGCTTGCTTAACCAATGACATGTCATCAAAGAGATAGAAAGCCGCTTCTCGTGCCAGGTAATCGGGCAGGCCAATGAATGGGTCAATGACGATTTGATGTATCTTTTCAGGCGTATCCTTTGCTACGGTCTCAATATCCATGCCACCTTCGCGACTGAGCATGAGAATAGCCGATTTGCTCTTTCGGTCGATCACAATACTCACGTAATATTCGGATGCAATCTCAACGGCCTCGCCAACCAGAATGCGATCGACCTTGAAGCCCTTGATTTCCATGCCGAGGATCTGCGCAGCATATCGTTTTAGCTCATCTTCATTATTGGCAACCCTCACCCCACCGGCTTTACCACGGCCACCGGTATGTATCTGTGCCTTGACAACTGCTTTTTCGTTGTCTAAAGAATGATAAGCAGCAACCGCTTCCTCAACGGTTTTACACAATACACTACGATCTACGGGTAACCCATATTGCGCAAAAAAGGCTTTCGCCTGATATTCATGAACCTTCATGGCAAGTGTTTTGAAATTTGTTTTTTTGTTATTGCAAAATTAAGTTTTTTTTTCAACTGACACAAGAAATTCACCCATTAATCCTTCTT
>CALNBT010000016.1 GCA_937874345.1 uncultured Prevotella sp. | reverse complement strand
AACCCGATTGGAAGAGTTAAGTATGCACTCAGTTAATTCCGCCAACGGGTATATACAATATTTATTAATTTTTTTTCAATTAATTGTTAATTCAGGATGATTTATGCGTCTGCTAAGAGATTTAGCGGACGCATTTTTTATTTCTTAGAATCGTAAAGACCTGCTATTATCTTGATAAATATGAAGATGATTTTATTAATATCATTTTTTCTTTATACCTTTGCAGTGTGCAGTGCAATTGGGTTCTGAACAAAAACAGAATCGTATTTTAAAACTTTGCATATTGATTCTATAAAAGTATTTGATTCATGAGAAAACTGGTCGCATTCTTGCTGATGGCAATTGCCTGTTATGGCTTTTCAGCATGCTCTGATAAAAAAGCATCAAACAATATTATTACCTCGAAGCCTAAACCGGCAAAACAGCATACGATACAATCCATGGGTGATTACCAGCAAACCATTCCGGTAAAGTGGCTCGGTAATGTTTATGATGTTAGTGTGGAACGTCGTTCAGACAAGGATTTGCCTTTGACAAACGATGGGTCGGGAAATAAATTTTATGATAATCAAATTATACTGACAATCAACCGAAATGATAAAACGATATTTTTTAGCAAAACCTTTACAAAAGCTGATTTCAGTAGTTATATCGATGCCAATTACGGTAAGAACAATGCCTTATTGGGAATTGTGTACGACAAGGTGGAAGGCGACTTCTTATACTTTGCAGCAAGTATCGGATCACCCGACAAATTGAGCGATGAATTTGTTCCTTTGGTTTTAAAAATATCCAATCAGGGTGCTGTTTCCATCAGTAAAGATTCTAGGATTGATTCTGAAGACCATCCACAAAATCCGAATCTTGACGAAGATATCAGTGAAGAGGATGGCATCTGATGACCTAAGGTTGATGTCTACGGCATTGGCTTCATGCAGACTGGTCAAGCTTTGTAAATTTAATTACCTTTTCGTTTGAAAAGAAGATTTTCAAGGTATTATACGATGTTTCATGAAAGAATGATGTGCCCAAAAAACATTTAATTTATTTGTTTGTGTAGGTCTTTTCTGTTATCTTTGCATAAGATAGGTAACGTTCGAACAAATAGCGATGAGATTGGCTTTTGTTGACGGTATTCCATCTTTTTCGCAAGATAGTTGTTGTCTTAATCCATTGGGATTATTTTACCATGAACCAAGTGTTGGCATGATGATGAAAATGAAATTTTCATCTGCAACTATTCAAAACATAAATACGTCTATTATTGGTATGAAGAAAATAGTTCGCACATTTACTTTGATGATGTTTTTGTTTGCCACATTTTGTTTGGCAGGCTGTGTCAACAACACAAAAAAAGACTTTAACAAGCTTCTAATGGAGTTGGCCGGAAAGGACCAAACAATTGACCATGATGATTGGATAGCCATTGAGAATTATCTTGATGGGCAGAAAGTCCATTTCAAAGATCTGTATCAAGATGGACAGTTGAATAAGGAAGCCGTTCAGAAATATATAGAAGATTTCTTCAGTCATCGACGTGATTCCGGTAAAATTAGTTTCATCGGAATGGAGGATCAGACGTTGAACGTTCATTTCTATCTTGAACGTTCGGGGTCAATGATTGCTTACGATTCACCATCTGGTGACGGTTCGTTCAAGGCTGCCATTGTGCAGATGCTCAACAATCTTCCTGGAAACAATGTCAACAACAAGATTTATGTTGTTAACAGTTCTATCCAGGAATATCCGCAAGGCTTCAACAAATTTGTGAAAGACAACAATATCTTTGAAGCTACGAAAGGAATTGGCGATCCAAGCTATACCGATTTCGGTGCTATTTTCAACCAAATCCTCAATAAAACGAAAGATGACGAGATTAGTATCTTGGCAACCGACATGATCTATTCTACCAAGGATATGGCAGGTGTCAATCCGCAGAAGGTGTTTGCAGAGGCACAAGGTATGACCAATGCTATTTTTAAGGATGAAGTGAAGAAAAAGTCGATGCTCGTTATTCAGCTGACAGGATCCTATAATGGCCCATATTATCCCTACAACTCACCCAGTCGGGGAGAGAATTACAATGGAAAGCGTCCTTATTATTTCGTCATTGTCGGAAACAATGACAATATTGCTCGTCTGACAACAGACCATAGCTATGATGCCTTTTCACGTTTTTCTCAACTCAGGGGGTATGAAGACATGTATCTTTTTGAAACAGATGATGTTTACAATCCTTATTATTCGCTTTTACTCAATCATCAGGACATTAGAGGACGCTTTCAACCCGAGCGGGGACAAGATTCGCAGATAAAGAATCTTGAAGGTGTTGCCCCCGATCGAAACAGTGGTGACATTCGATTGGTACTGGCTGTTGATTTGAGTAAAATGCTGATAGATCGTAATTATCTCACGGATGTAAAAAATTATGAAATAT
Organism: uncultured Prevotella sp.; assembly: GCA_937874345.1. Taxonomy (GTDB): domain Bacteria; phylum Bacteroidota; class Bacteroidia; order Bacteroidales; family Bacteroidaceae; genus Prevotella. The sequence continues at coordinate 2,681 of CALNBT010000016.1, read as the reverse complement.
CCTCTGACGACAAAATCGTTATCAAGGAGATTCGTCCTATCAGCAAAACAGATATGACACCAGCCGAGAAAAAATATATCGGCTCGGCTACCCATCTGTTTATTTTAGAAATGAATGAGCTGAAACACGACCAAGATATAGAAATCAAGCTTCTGAACAAGATGCCCTCTTGGGTTGAACAATCCTCAAGTGATGACGATACTCATGTAGATGGCCATACTACGTTTGGATTGAAATATCTTTTGCAGGGTATTTATGACAGCTATCGCAAGAATTCGGACGGAAAGCCTTACTATTTTAAAATGGAATTCAAGTTTAAAAAATGAATAGATTCGTGGGGTGCTTGTTGAAAAATGTTGTTCCCCACATGACTTCTTTTAACCCAATATGAAAAAAAATACGATATTACTGATCACGGGAGCGGTGTTGACGTTGTTGTTCATCATCTTTTCAACACCATTGTTTGAATCACTTTTTTATGAGAGGGAATTTTCTAACGAAATGTATTCAGCCAACTTGTACCTGATTGTGGCAATCGTGACGGTGTTGGTGGCGTGGAGCTTTGCTGGCATTTACTATTATGTCATCAATTCGGTAAGTTTCTCACGCTGGTATCATTGGCTGATGGTGCTCGTGACTGCGATGATTCTTGGACCTGTGATCAACTATATCTATCCTAATAATATCTTTTCTGCTGATGGACTTGATTTCAGTGCACAGCTCTTTAGTTTTTGTATGGTAGATGTGATCGTCGAGGCTGTTCTTTTTATCATTGCCAGCTTTTCTATTCGCTGGTGGTCTTCGAATTGTCGTCATACTCCTATCCCCGAATAGGCGTGCGGCACCATGTTTAATTAGCAAAATTATCAAGTGAGACTTTTTTTATTTTTAGTTGGTGGTACAGGGTCGCGTGTTATGCGTCCGCTCATCATGCAGTTGGCGGCAGGAGTTCATCCTTTGAACGAGGCAGGCCAACCCATGCCACTTGAGATTATCCCCGTTATTGTAGACCCCCATCGGGCTAATGAAGATTTGAAGAGAACCGACAATTTGTTGCGTTGGTATAAACAAATACGAAGAAGTTTATACGGAGAGAGTCTTGATGAAGTAAAAGGATTTTTCTCTGTCAAAATATCCACCCTTAGCGACATCCTGCCCAATGGAAGTGCTCTTAGCGATACCTTCCTGTTTAATATGGGTGCCGTTGGGGCTAAACGCTTCAGGGATTTTATTTCATATTCAACCTTGGATTCGGCCAATCAGGCTTTGTGTTCGATGATGTTTTCGGAAGATCAGCTTAATACCAAGATGGATATCGGGTTTGTGGGGTCTCCTAACATTGGAGCGGTAGCCTTGAACCAGTTCAAAGATTCAGAAGAATTCAGGCAGTTTTCGAACGTATTCCAGAAAAATGATCGCATTTTTGTGGTGAGCAGCATCTTTGGTGGCACAGGCGCAGCAGGATATCCCATCATCGTGAAAAATATCCGTAATGCTGGGAACAATATTCAAATCAATAATAGAGGCGACCTGCGTGATGCCAAGATTGGTGCATTGACAGTATTGCCTTATTTCAATGTTCAGCAAGATGAGAACAGCCCGATATCTCGGGCCGATTTCATTTCGAAGACCAAATCGGCGCTGTATTATTACCACGATAACCTGACAGGAATCCGCCAGAATGGGGTAGACCTTCCTCTGTCAAAAGTCAATGCCTGCTATTATTTGGGAGATGAGATTCCGAGCAATCCCTATTTCAATGATCCAGGAGGTAATGGACAACGAAACGATGCCCACATGATTGAGTTTGTAGGTGCTTTAGCTGTTTTAGATTTCTTGCAGATACCAGACAACCAATTGGTAACAACAGATGGGAATGCTCTTTCGCCGATATTCAAGGAATATGGGTTGAACAACGACAAGATGAAACTCTCGCTGAAAGATCTCGGTACGCGTACACGTGCTCAGATAAACAAACAGATGGTGAAGTTTCATTTGGCTTACATGTATATTACGCATCAATTGAAACATGATATCGGACGTGGTTATACGGAAGACAAACCCGAAATCAACAACGGTTTCTTATCAACAACCTTTTATAACACGCTGACACGAGATTTCTTTGTTGCATACCGGATGTGGCTGAAAGAACTGAAAGGCAATCAACGAAGTTTTGAACCTTTCAACCTCAATACTGAAAAATTATCGGATGCTTTTAAAGACATTGTTCCCAAAAGCGGATTATTTAAGTCAACTATTGATTATCGGACGATGTTATCGTCGCTGAACAAAGCCAGTCAACAAGCTGTGAAGATTCAGAAATTTGGAACAGATCGCGTGGCCTACAAGTTAATGGATTTGCTTGATGAAACACTTGATGACGTTGTGGACGAAAAGTTTAATTCGGTCGTTTAATTCATCGTACGCTAAATAAAGATTTTCATGTCAAAGATATTATCATACAACAAGAAAACATCTGGAGAAGACTGGATTCCCTTGAATAACCAGTACAATTCAGATGAGATTGAAATGATCGACGATCCTAATGGCGGATTGTCTCAACAGCCGCGTACAGCCATTCCGTCTCCTTTTGCGCAAATGGATTTAGTAAAGAACGCTTTCAGGCGTTTGTCCATAAATCCACGTTTGCAAGGTGAGTCTATGGACGAGAAACTTGTGGC
>CALNBT010000015.1 GCA_937874345.1 uncultured Prevotella sp. | reverse complement strand
AGTGATACAATCATAGCAAATAGCAGGTTTTTTGATAATGACGTCAACAAAGTTCCCAAGCATGCATTGACCGTTGGCGTAGGAACCGTGATGGAGGCAAAAGAAGTTTTGATTCTATGTAATGGTCATCATAAGGGCAGAGCGCTTCAAGCAGCCGTTGAAGGCCCCGTTACTCAACTTTGGACAATCAGCGCCTTACAACTACATCAGCATGGCATTATTGTTTGTGACGAAGCAGCTACCGATGAATTAAAAGTTGGAACATATAGATATTTCAAAGATATAGAGAAAGATAATATATAATTATGAATAACGCTTTGGGCTGTTCGTCATCACTGCCTTAAGCCTTTTAGATAATGCTTATGAAATTAAATCTTAGTAGTGAAATTGTTTTAAACAATGTTCCTGAAGAAATATATCATCCTGCGACCGCTATCGACCGGTCTGAGTTGACACGTTTTGAGAAAATTCAAACCGATATTTTTCCTAAACCAGAAGAAGGTACGGTATATCTTGCTGACTGTATCGAACAAGTAATCAAGCAAAAGCAACGGGAAGGTAAGTTTTGCGTACTTGGATTAGGAACAGGTTTGTCGTTGACTCCCGTTTATCAAGAGCTGATTAGACGATATAAAGAAAACACATTGAGTTTCCATAATGTCATCATTTTCAATGCTTACGAATATTTTCCGATTACAGCAAATACATCCAATAGTACCATTAATCAATTAAAAGAACGTTTCCTCAATCATGTGGATGTAGATTTCAAGAATGTCTTTACATTGGATGGCAGTATTACACAAGACAAAGTTCAAAGTCATTGTCGCCTCTTTGAAGAAAGAATGGAATCGTTTGGAGGGATAGACATCATGCTTTTGGGCATTGGTCGAATTGGAAATATCGCTACTAACGAACCTGGTTCGACAATCACATCGACGTCGCGTCTTATTCTTGTTGATCAAGTGTCGCGCCAGGAAATGACAATGAGTTTTGGAACCAGTGAACCCGTTCCACCATGTTCAATCACAATGGGTGTTGCTACGATAATGAAAGCAAGAAAAGTTTTCCTAGTGGCATGGGGAGATGAGAAAGCTGATATTATCCAAAAGACGATTGAAGGCCAGATGACAGATGCAATACCTGCGTCTTTCTTGCAATCACACAATCATGCACATGTGGTAATTGACCTTTCTGCTGCCAGCAAACTGACCAGAATCGTTCATCCATGGCTCGTTAAATCATGCCAATGGAACGACAAACTCACGCGTTCTGCTTTAATATGGTTATGCCAGCTCACTAAAAAGCCAATTTTGAAATTGACTAACAAGGACTACAATGAAAATGGTTTGAGCGATTTGTTGGCTCTATATGGTTCAGCATATAATGCCAATATCAAAATTTTCAACGACTTACAACATACCATTACCGGTTGGCCTGGTGGAAAACCGGATGCAGATGATACCTACAGACCCGAGAGGGCGAAACCTTATCCTAAACGTGTTCTTATATTTTCACCGCATCCGGATGATGATGTGATTTCTATGGGTGGCACCTTGAGGCGTCTGGTTCAACAAGGACATGACGTTCATGTTGCTTATGAAACGAGTGGGAACATTGCTGTAGGTGACGAAGAGGTTACCCGATTCATGCATTTCATCAATGGATTTAATCAAGTCTTTGGCTCGGAGAAAGACGAAGTCATTAAAAAGAAGTATAAGGAAATTAAAGAGTTTTTGAAGAACAAGGCAGAAGGAGAAACGGATTCCTTGGATATCCTAACGATTAAGGGATTGATTCGTAGAGGCGAAGCACGTACGGCAAATACATATAATAATGTTCCGTTGGATCACGTTCATTTCTTGGATTTGCCATTCTACGAGTCGGGCAGAATCGAAAAGTTACCGATGAGTGAAAGAGATGTCGAAATCGTCCGCAATCTCTTGATAGAAGTTCATCCTCATCAGATCTTTGTAGCCGGCGATTTGGCCGATCCACATGGAACACATCGCAAATGTACGGATGCAGTGTTAGCTGCTATCGATTTGGAGAAAGAAGATGGTGCTCAATGGTTACAGGATTGTAGAGTTTGGATGTATCGTGGAGCATGGGCAGAATGGGAAATAGAAAACATTGAAATGTGTGTTCCAATGAGTCCTGAAGAACTTCGCGCGAAGAGAAACAGTATCTTGAAGCATCAAAGTCAAATGGAAAGTGCTCCTTTCTTGGGCAATGACGAACGTCTTTTCTGGCAACGTTCTGAAGATAGAAACAGAGGAACGGCCGAGATTTACGACAAATTAGGCTTGGCATGTTACGAAGCGATGGAGGCTTTTGTTGAATATAAGTTCTGAAGATGTAACGCTTGAACAATATAATTGCAAAACGCTCGGTGACAAGTTTATAAGCACCGAGCGTTTTCTTGTTTAATATCCTTTTGCATTCATCGCTTCCCTGTGGAACGATGCAGAAGAACTGTCCATGTGTTTTCATTGATTTGTCTGTGTGTGATGATGGGCATCGATATCTCATATCATTGAGTTTTATACACATAAGCTAACACGTTGAAAATCAAGGCTTATGAATGAATAAAACAAAAGTGCCTATATTGTATGACAAAAATGCCTATATTGCGATGCAAGAGTGCCTATATTGTCAAGCAATTTGGGCACTTTTGTTTGCCACTATCATTTTTGCTTATTTTCGGATGTACTTTATCCAAGCGTAATGTTTGCGTTTAAGCAAGTAATTTTTGTCTTCCATGTGGCGGTATGCCTCGCGTTCAAACGAGATATTCAGGTATGCCCGTCCTTTCATCGGTAGTCTGGTCAGCCATTCGAGGATATAAAAAATATAGAAAAACACAATACCCAATTCGATCATCTGGGCGGTATGAATGCGTTCATGTTGTATCAAGTCGGCTGTCAACGACGTTCCTTTTTTGCAAAACAACATTCCAAAGAGGTTGATTGCATCGTATTTCTTGAAGGGGATGAGCCGATTGTGGATGATTAACATGAGTTTTGTGTATATGTTTGGCCTTTTCTGTAGAAAAAGCAGTTGTGATGGCGAAGGGTTATGCGTGAATCGAGAACGTTATTTACTTTGATCTGCCCTCGTAGACATTACATGAAAGGGTTGAACGATCTTTCTTTTCGAACGGCTTTCTTTTGCACTGCAACGGCTTGGCCGGTTTTATTCTTTTTTCGTTACGATATATGCACTAAGCAAAATAAGGATACCCGCCAATGGTTTGTCCCATGTCAGAAGATCCTGACCGATCCAAATGGCTACCAAGGAGGCCACAACCGGTTGCAGATTTGTGTAGATACTGACTGTTGTGGCAGACAAATATCTCATGGCAAAGGGTATGGCGAAATAGCCCATGACGGTTGCAAAGACAACGATGAATGTCATTTCGATGATGCCGCTCCATGCCCAATCAGTAGTAAACAGTTTCTGTTGATTTATTTCGGGCATGGCAAAGGGCAGGATAGCAAGGGTTGAAACAAGGAAAATCCATTTCATCTGAGTCACGGCTGTGTATTTTTGAGAAACCTTGCGTGTAACCAATAAATAGATAACCCATGTAAGCAGACTTAGAATTGTCAGAACAATACCTAGCAAATCATTGGTACCTGATCCACCAATCCATCCCATGTAAACCATCAAAAGCGCACCAGCCATACCAATCATCACACCAATGGTCTTCTTTCCACTGATTTTTTCTTTCAAAAATGCGGCAGACATCAACATCGTGGCTACGGGTGTCAAGGTCGCTATCAAAGAAAAATATACCGGTGTGGTGTATACTAGCGCCCATGCTGTAAGACTTTGCGATATCACAATGCCAAGTAGACCGCCCAACATGATTAGTAACAAATCCTTTTTTTCGATATGTTCTTTTGGTAAGAACAAACTGATTGCCCAGAAGATAAGGGCAGCTCCGAGACATCTCAATAGCATGTAGCCCATTGGTGTTACCCATTCGTCGAGTAATAATTTCGTTACAGGTACTCCTAAGCCAAAAATAATATTGGCAATGATGATAGCACTATGAGCTTCTATTTTACGGTTGATCATTGATTTGAACGGAATAATTCTTTTTTTCAGTAACTGTTATCTCGGAAAATGAAAGAACGAGCGGCCCATCCAAGCAGTCGGCAGAATAGCAACAATTATTTTTGGGTGAAACTTGAAGACAACCAACACCCTAAGCCAGCTTTTGCAACGAATATTATACCTGCCATCATTCTTTCATTCCGAAGAACTTTACAAAAGTAATGATTTTCCATGACAGGTAATTCGCTTTGTTTAAGTTTTTAGAAATAAGGTTTTGAAGCTTAAATATTTTGTGTAAGTTTGCAATAGATCGTAGATAACTGCTCAATGAATTGCAATCTATTATGAAAACAGACAATCTTTGGACACCAGATCCTTATCAAGAGGAGGTCATAAATGCTGAAACCGGATACCATTTAGTGCTGGCTCCCCCTGGAAGTGGTAAGACCCAGATATTAACAGAGCGTATCCGTAGAGCCCATTTGCGGGGCGTTGCATATGAAGACATGCTCTGTTTGACTTTTACCAATCGTGCTGCCAGAGGGATGACAGAACGCATTCAGACCTGGATCGCTGACAAAGATGTTGCCAAAGTCTATGTGGGAAATGTCCATCGCTACTGCTCCAAGTTTTTGTTTGATAACAACTTGATACCTGCTGAAAGCTCAGTTATCGATGAAGAAGATTCGATTAGTATCATTGCACAATATATGGATGAAGACGAATCCAAAGTGACGACTAATTATTCCAAACGAAAGCAATATTCTGAGATAATACAACTCTGTGGGTTGATGCACCAAATACAGCATCAACATCCTCAAACATTGCGTATTCATGAAGAATGTATCAATAATGATGATGTGATATCCTTCAGAAGGATTTGTGAGATTCAACATCTTCCATTCACCTCTCAAACGCTGATTGATATTTATCATCATACGGATGTCTATATCGATATGACTAAAAGTGATGCATACGATGTCGGCAGTCAAAAACTAATAGACACTCTTTTACGAAAGATGATGCAGGCTCATCATTATTCTTCTTATAAAACAGAAAACAAGTTACTTGATTTTGAAGATCTGTTAATGTTGACCTATGATGCACTTCATGCAGATGATGAGAACAAATTGAAGCGTTATTCTTGGATACAGGTTGACGAAGTCCAGGATCTTAACGCTCTTCAGCTTGCTATCATTGATCAATTGACCAACAAAAAAGCATTCACTGTCATGTATCTGGGAGACGAGCAACAGGCTATCTTCTCTTTTATGGGGGCTAAAATGGATACAATAGAGCTTTTAAAGAAGCGTTGTGAAGCGCATATCCACTTTTTGTTTGTCAACCATCGATCGCCTAAATATCTGCTCGACATGTACAATACCTATGCAGAATTGATGCTCGGTATTGATAAACAACTGTTACCAACGACAGAGGAGGAGCCTGATCAGAAGGGAAACGAATTGCAGATTCGTTCAAGCTTGAATATTGAAACCGAGTTTGAAGAGGTTGCCCAACTGGTGAACAACTTGCATCATCAGGGAAAAGATGATACGATTGCGGTCATTGTCAATTCCAATGCTGATGCCGAATTGATGAGTAACGCGCTGAATCATTTGTCATTACCTCATTTTAAGGTGTCAGGTGAAGACTTGTTTTCATCACATGAAGTAAAGTTGTTGTTGGCTCACCTGAATGTGTTGAATAATGAGCATAACTTTATTGGGTGGTCACGTTTGTTAAAAGGCCTTCATGTCTTTGAAAGTAATGCCGCTTCCAGAACGTTTGTTAAAGGATTGATCGATCGTTCAATGCTTCCTTCCGACTTGCTTAACTATGATCAAAGCACTTATGTGCAACAGTTTGTCAATATTTATGAGCAACAAGATATCGTTGTCTTTGATACAGAAACGACAGGTTTGAATGTTTTTGAGGATGATATTGTTCAGCTCGCTGCTGTCAAAATGAGGAAAGGTCAGATAGTACAAGGTTCAGCGTTCGTTGTTTTCATGCAAACAGATCGTGAAATTCCCCCCAAACTTGGCGATATAGACAATCCTTTATTGGAAGAAATGTCTCGTCATATCCTATATGAACGGGCTACAGGTTTGCAGATGTTTATGGATTATGTGGGTGACAGCATTCTATTAGGACATAATGTTGACTATGATTATCACATTCTCAAATATAATTTGCTACGCAGTCTGCCTGCTATAAGTTTGACAAAATGTTGTCCAATCTATCTTGATTCGTTGAAATTAGCCAAATTGTTAGTGCCCAATCTTCAACAATACAAGTTGAAATATTTATTGGATGTCCTTCATCTTGAAGGAGAAAACAGTCACTTGGCTGATGCTGATGTCAATGCGACTTGCCATCTTGTGAGCTATTGTTATGCAAAAGCCAAATTGGCTGTTCCTTCACAAATAGAATGGATACGCCATCCGCGATTCCAAAAGCGGGTAGAGGTGTTTCGAAAGAACTATCTACAGTCGTTTATAGCTTCAAAGAATCAGTTGTATAACCTAGATATCGGTATCCGTCAACCTGTTTTGGTAAATGAGATGATGACCTTCTATCACCATCTTTGCCAAGAGAAATTGATAGAGCCGAATCCTCAATTGCATTATATAGAGCTTTTTTTGACGAATGATATTATTGATACCATAAAACATTCTGCGTTGATTGAGCAATTGAATACCTATATCAACGAAATCAATACACTCAAAGAAGCTGATCTGTGTAATAGCGAAACGTTAGATGAAAGGGTCTTTGTGACTACTGTTCATAAAGCAAAAGGATTAGAATTTGACACGGTTATTGTTTTTGATGCCGTAGATGGACGTTTCCCAAACTATTTTAACCAAAACAACAAGAGACTTTTGGAAGAAGACAAACGAAAGTTTTATGTGGCCATTACCAGAGCCAAGAAACGACTAATCGTGACGTGGTCTACCATGAAGACCGATTATCACAACCGTCAACAACAGCGAACGTTGACCCCTTTTCTGAAACCAGTATTACGCTTTTTTGAAGTTGCAGATTGACTCTTCTTTATTCCTTGCTGACTAGGTCTGCCCTTTCGTAGATATGATCTTTGAAAAGGGCTTTGATTTGATCAAAAAAATAATCCATGAACTTGATAAAACAAAGTTCATGGATTATTTTTGGATGCCGAATCAAGTTAAATTTAGCAACTGATTATTTTGGTACTTTCCCAAAAGTCTTCTTATCTCTTGTCGCAATGATGAAATAACAGATTAATAGAAGATAGGCAGCCAAGGACAGAAGCTCAGACAAAGAATTGTTCAACCAAGCTTCATTAATAGGATTGAATCCTCCAAAGCGTAGCAAAGCACTCACAACTCCCATTAAGGCACCGCCGGCAATGAATCCACTCGCCAGTAAAGTGCCTTTTTCTCCTCTTGCTTTATTGATTTGTTTGTCGCGGCTACGTGTCGTCACATACCAACTGATAATACCTCCAACCAACAGAGGAGTATTGAGTTCTAATGGAATAAACATACCCAGTGCAAATGCCAGTGCTGGAATTTTGAACAATGTAAGTGCGATAGCAATCAAAGCACCAATACCATAGAGAACCCAGGGAGCACCGGCTCCGTTCATCATCGGCTCGATAACCGCTGCCATGGCGTTGGCCTGAGGTGCAACCAAATGGCTTGGTTGAGCAGGATCAAATCCGTAGGTCGCATTCAACAACATCATTACGCCACCAACTGTTGCGGCACTGACCAGCGTTCCAAGAAACTTCCATGTTTCTTGTTTGGCTGGTGTTGTACCTAACCAATATCCAATCTTCAAATCGGTAACAAACGCTCCGGCCATAGATAGAGCCGTACACACGACACCGCCCATGATGAGAGCGGCAACCATGCCTTCAGGACCTTTGAGTCCAACACCTACCATCACGACACTGGCCAAGATAAGCGTCATCAGTGTCATGCCCGAAACAGGGTTACTGCCCACAATAGCAATGGCATTTGCAGCAACAGTTGTGAACAGGAAAGCAATAACAGCTACCAAAACGATGGCCACAAGTGCTTGCGGTAGACTGCTCATTACACCAAGCCAGAAAAATAGAAATGTAATCAAGATAGCTACAATCGATCCTACAGCAATGATTTTGAAGGATATATCCTTCCGTGTTCTGACTTCTGCCTTCTCTGCTTCGCTCTTACCGGTCATCTCTTTGGCAGCTAGTCCTACTGCATTTTTGATGATGCCCCAACTCTTGATAATGCCAATGATCCCAGCCATGGCAATGCCTCCGATACCAATGCTTTTACCATAGGTCGCAAAAATCATTTCGGGAGACATTGCTGAAACAGGAGTACTTAGCATTGTTCCACCGACATTGAGTATGGTGTCACCGAAAATCAATGACATTCCTGGTACGATAAGCCACCAAACAGCAAACGAACCAAGACAAATAATAAAGGAATATTTCAATCCAACGATGTACCCCAGCCCCATGACTGCGGCTCCAGTATTCACCTTAAACACCAGTTTTGCATGATCGGCCAGCTGCTGTCCAAATCCAAAGACGCGTGAAGTGAAGTTCTCATTCCACCATCCAAAGGTTGCAACGATAAAGTCGTAAAGTCCACCAACGAGGCCAGCCATCAACAAAGGTTTAGCCTGATCGCCACCTTTGGCACCGCTGACCAATACCTGCGTGGTTGCCGTAGCTTCAGGAAAAGGATACTTTCCGTGCATGTCACTGACGAAATATTTACGAAAAGGAATCAAAAAAAGGATACCGATGATACCGCCTAAAGTTGAACTCATAAAGATTTTGAGGAACGAAGCACTCATCTCCGGATATTTGGCCTGTAAGATGTAAATGGCCGGGAGTGTAAAGATCGCACCTGCAACGACGGCACCCGAACAGGCACCAATACTCTGGATGATGACGTTTTCACCTAAAGCTTGGTTACGTTTTGTTGCTGTCGATACACCAACAGCAATGATGGCAATAGGAATAGCAGCCTCAAAAACTTGTCCAACCTTTAATCCTAGATATGCGGCTGCGGCAGAAAAGAGCATCGCCATCAGAATACCCCAGGTTACAGACCAGGTGTTTACTTCAGGATAAACCTTCTTAGGGCTCATGATCGGCTGATATTCTTCTCCTTCTTTCAATTCCGTGAAAGCATTTTCTGGTAATTGTACCAATTCCTTTTCTTTGTTTTCCATTTTGTTTTTCTGCTTTATGAGGGCAAAGTTACTGAAAACGGATGGATATTAACAATGTTTTTTTCGCTTTTTCAATGACATGTGCCTCAAAATCCTTTAATTTTCCTTACATTTGTAACAAAAATAATAGAGAAACAGATGAAAAGAATCTTACTCCTTCTATCTGTTGTTGTTCTTTTCCTAAATATTTCCGCAGCTCCGGTAAAGAGAACAGGATGGAAGAGCATCCGTTTAACAGATGGGACAACAATAAAAGCAGTCCTCCAAGGAGACGAATTCATGCATTATATGGTCGATGTGAAAGACCGAAAATATAAGTTCGATGATACTTCCAAGGCATTCATTCCAATTGACTATGGTAAAGTGAAGAAACATGCCGATGCTAAAAGAGCCCGCGCTATGTTGAAAAGACAAACCAGAACTCGTGCCGCTTTAGGGGAATATCGAAAGCCTTATATCGGAAACAAAAAGGTTTTGATGCTATTGGTACAATTTACTGATAAGAAGTTTGATACAAAACATACAATTGATTTGTATCAGCAAATTGCCAATGAGCCTCAATTTATGAGCCAAGAAGGGTTCAAAGGAAGTGTGCATGACTATTTCTTTGACCAAAGTAGGCAGCAACTGAATTTGACCTTTGATGTGAAAGGACCTATTCAGTTGGCACATAATTATGCCTATTACGGTAAAAATGATATTTATGATAATGATGTAAAGCCCGAGGAAATGGTTGTTGAGGCCTGTCGAGCGGTAGATAGCGAGATTAATTTCAGCGACTACGACTGGGATGGAGACGGTATTGTTGATGCCGTTTATGTGCTGTATGCTGGACAGGGAGAAAACACCACGGCGAGTTATGACCCTAACACCATTTGGCCACATCAAGGAGAATTGTCGTCCATCAATGCGCAGATCACCTTGGATGGCGTTACCATCGATCCTTATGCCTGTGGCCCGGAATTGTCGTCTCCCACTAAAATTGATGGCATCGGTGCCATTTGTCACGAATTATCACATTGTTTTGGGTTAGCGGATATGTACGACACGGTCAACAATACGAACTTTGGAATGAGCACTTGGGACCTGATGGATTATGGACTTTATAATGGAGACAGTTTTGTACCTGCTGGATATACCAGTTTTGAGCGTGCTTATTGTGGATGGATGTCGCCCATTGAACTTTCCAAGGATACTACAATTACAAGCATGAAATCGCTTTGTGAAGGTGGAGATGCCTATATTTACCATAACGATCATGCGCCACAAGAATATTATTTGCTGGAGAATAGACGCAAAAACGGATGGGATGCTTCGTTGGATGGGGAAGGGCTGTTAGTTCTTCATGTTGATTTTGATCAAAACGCTTGGACTAATAATGAAGTCAATAGTGTTGCAACTCATCAACGATGTACCATTTTCCATGCCGATAACTCAGATCAGTGGATAACAATGGCTGGTTATATGGACGTTGCGGGCCTTGCAGGTGATCCCTATCCTTATGGAAACAACGACAGCCTGACCACAACTTCCATGCCTTCAGCAAGCTTATATAATATCAATTCTGTTGGAACTTATCACATGAACAAGGGCCTGACTTCGATCGCTCGTCATGATGATGGAACCATCTCTTTTGCTTTTAAGCATCAGATAGATGCGACAGGACCTATACCATCCGGAAATGAGGATGGGATACTTTTCCATGAATCATTTGACAAGTGTTCCGGTACAGGCGGAAATGATGGAGTATTCAGCGGAAGTGTCGCATCTTCAACAACCGCTTTTGTTCCAGATAGTGCCGGTTGGTCATCACCTTCAAACAAAATGTTCGGTGGGGACCGATGTGCCAAGTTTGGAACCACATCGTACAACGGTACGGTTTATTCTCCACCATTCAACACTACAGGCAAAGATACGTTGGTGTTTGTTGCGGCACCCTTCGGGACCGATGGAAACACCATCGATGTTTATGTAAACGATAAAATCTTAGGTACTTATCAATTGGCTTATAATAGTTGGACAACCGTCACGATTCCTTTTAACGGAAATGGTTTATCAAAGATTCAATTTATTCCAAGCAAACGTTTTTTCTTGGATGATGTGAAGGTCTTTGGACCAAAGATTTTATCAGATATACAACGGGTACATTTGGTCATACCAAACAAGCTGAAACAACCTATCTATAATTTGGCCGGTCAGTTGGTTGGAAATGATTTGAAAAGTCTGCCGAAAGGCCTTTATATTCAAGGTAGAAATAAAGTCGTTAAATAACAAAAATGGGTTTCGGTTGAAAGGACCTTTAGAGAGAAATCTACAAAAAGGGCATGAAGTAAAATGGAGGTTTTTACTTCATGCCCTTTTCATAACGGCCCAATTCGATGGTGAATGTTTAATTACTGAAAGTCAGTCCACTATCATTGCTATCAATGATGATAGGCTTATCGTTGGTAACATCTCCAGCCAGTAGCTTCTTTGACAAATCGTTCAATACATACCGTTGGATAGCACGCTTGACCGGTCTTGCTCCATACTCGGAGTCATACCCAACCAAGCTTAGAAAATCGATGGCGGCGGGGGTCCATTCAAGTGTGAAACCTTGTGTGTGAAGCATCGATTTTACCTGATTCATTTGCAGGACGACAACGCTGGCAATCTCTTTTCTGGTCAACGGCAAGAACATGATCGTCTCGTCGATACGGTTAAGGAACTCCGGCCGAATTGTTTGTTTGAGCATTTCCAATAATTTCTGCTTCAGGTCATACAACTTCTCTTTGCGGTTCACATCATTGACATCTTGCATTTGTTGCTGGATATACTGGCTTCCTAAGTTGGATGTCATGATGATAATCGTATTCTTGAAGTTAACCGTACGCCCTTTATTGTCGGTCAAGCGTCCATCGTCCAGTACTTGTAGCAGAATGTTGAAGACATCTGGGTGAGCCTTTTCTATCTCATCGAACAGCACAACACTATACGGTTTACGCCGAACAGCTTCCGTCAACTGACCACCTTCATCATAACCCACATATCCAGGAGGCGCACCGATTAACCTAGATACACTGAACTTCTCTTGGTATTCGCTCATGTCGATACGCGTCATCATGCTTTCGTCGTTAAAGAGATACTCGGCTAAAGCTTTTGCCAGTTCTGTTTTGCCGACTCCGGTGGTACCCAAGAAGATGAAAGATGCGATGGGGCGCTTGGGATCTTGCAAACCTGCACGACTACGTCTTACCGCATCGCTAACCGCTTGAATGGCTTCTCCCTGTCCAATGACCCTCTTATGCAGCTCATCTTCCATGTGAAGTAGCTTTTCTTTTTCGCTTTGCAACATGCGGGTGACTGGTATTCCGGTCCAACGACTTACAACTTCAGCGATATCGTCGGCAGATACTTCTTCTCTTACCATGGCTTGACCGCCCTGAGTTGATTTGAGTTGCAGTTGAATTTGGTTGATATCATCTTGAAGACTTTGCAGTTTTCCATACCTGATTTCTGCAACCCGTTCGTAGTTTCCTTCACGTTCGGCGCGTTCTGCCTCAAATTTGAGGCTTTCCATATCCTGCTTGTCTTGCTGAATTTTATTGACCAGATTCTTTTCTCCTTCCCATTTTGCACGGAAAGACTGCTCTTCCTCTTTCAATTCGGCGATTTCTTTGTCCAGTTGGGTGATCTTTGGTTCATCGTGTTCACGTTTAATCGCCTCACGTTCTATTTCCAACTGTTTCAGTTTACGAGAAATCTCATCCAACTCTTCCGGTACAGAATCACGCTCCATCCTTAGTTTTGCTGCAGCTTCGTCCATGAGGTCGATGGCCTTGTCGGGCAGAAAACGGTCGCTGATATAGCGTTCTGATAACTGAACAGCAGCGATACAGGCATTGTCTTGTATACGAACCTTGTGGTGATTTTCGTATCTTTCTTTCAGTCCACGTAAGATAGAGATAGCACTCAATTCATCCGGTTCGTCTACCATTACGGTTTGGAATCTACGTTCCAACGCTTTGTCTTTCTCAAAGTACTTCTGGTATTCATTGAGCGTTGTGGCCCCAATGGCTCTCAATTCACCTCTTGCCAATGCTGGCTTTAAAATGTTGGCTGCATCCATGGCACCTTCACCACCGCCAGCGCCTACCAGCGTATGAATTTCGTCAATAAAGAGAATGATGTCACCATTGGCGTTGGTCACTTCCTTGATAACGCCTTTTAAGCGCTCTTCAAATTCGCCTTTATATTTCGCTCCTGCAACCAGAGCACCCATATCCAGCGAGTAGAGTTGCTTGTTTTTCAAGTTTTCTGGGACATCACCTCGCACGATACGTTGAGCCAATCCCTCCACAATGGCAGTCTTACCGGTACCCGGTTCGCCTATCAATATGGGATTGTTTTTGGTTCGTCGGCTTAAGATCTGCAAGACCCGACGAATTTCTTCATCACGTCCGATGACGGGGTCTAGCTTACCTGCACGAGCATCTTCTACCAGATTCTTGGCAAATTTTGCCAGTGCCTGATAGTTTTCGTCACCACTCTGGGTCTGCACCTTATTTCCTTGACGCAAATCGTCGATGGCTTTACGCATGTCTGTTTCTGAACATCCTGCATCTTTCAATATTCGACTGGCTGTCGAATTGACTGTAAGGATTGCCAAAAGAATTGGTTCAAGTCCTACAAACTGGTCGCCTAGATGCTGTGAGATGTCTATTGATTTCTGTAAAACCAGATTTGTGTCGTTGCTTAAATAGGGCTCACCGCCACTTACTTTAGGCAAATGGTCTATTTCACTCTGTATCAATGACGCAATCTGGGTAGGATTTACACCTAACTTTTGAAAGATAAAGTTGGTTACATCTTTTCCCTTCGTCATCATGCCGAGCAACAAATGAACGGGTTCAATGGTCTGTTGACCAGCTCTTTGTGCTTGGTTAACAGCTTCTTGAATTGCTTCTTGAGCTTTAATTGTAAATTTATCGAATGTCATATCTTTTATCGTTTCTAATGTTTCTGATAATGAGTCATCAAAAAGTATGCCCATCGAAAAATATGTCATTTTGGCACAAGAAGATGTCAATTTTGTCGGTTCCAATGTTCTTTGGACGTGCGTTGCAATATGGATGGTATCGGCTATCAAACTGCATCAAATTGGCGATCAAAATGGTTGGGTTTGCCTTTCGAAGTCAATGATATTGTATTTACCCTCATTCAATGTGGAGGTTTGGGTTTATTTCTGTTGCTTACTTATCTTCAAATATCATTAGGTATAGGTCTCAATTGCTATCATGAGGATCGTTATTGGAAGATGAAAGGTTCACCTAAACGTCAGGGTAAATATATTTAAAATATTGAATATCAATTGTTTACAGTTTTCTGTTTTTGCTATTTTTTTGACTAATAGGATCTTAAATGACTCGTTACGTCGCAAACAAAGATAATTCATCATAAAGAAATAAAATAAAAGTAGTATTGTTTAATTTTTTGTTATCTTTGCATTAGTCGTTATTTTAACTTTCTCATGAGATCTGTAATCGATGGAATGTGAAAACAACAGGTTACTTGTAATATAAAAATTTCGGTTATGAAGATAATAATGAAAGTGTTATTAGCTAATTTGCTGATGTTACCGCTTACATTGTATGCGGATAGTTTCAGTTCGCTTTGGCGGCAGTATGATGTCTCTCAGCAGAAAGACCTTCCCAAAAGTTCAATCCATATTTTACAAAAGATTGCTCATAAAGCAGAGAATGAACATGCCTATGGACACCTTCTTAAAGCTGAATTTTTAACGAGTAAGCTGATGACTTCTATTTCTCCCGACTCGTTAGAGAATCAAATAAAAGACCTCGTTGATCGGATGCACCATGCGGAAGAAACAAATCCTACCTTGGCTGCTGTGTATCAGTCGGCATTGGGTATTGTCTATCGTGAAAACAATCAGTTGGATGCTAATAGCAAGGCGTTAAGTAAAGAATTTTTTCGTCAGTCTATCCTCAATCCCGATTTGCTTGCCTCACACAAAGCGCTAGAATATCAGCCTTTGGTCATTCAAGGAATCGACAGTAAGATCTTCAATGACGATTTGCTGCATGTCCTGGGAATGGAAGGTGGAGCTTATCAAATGTTGCACGACTATTATGAGGCACATGGCAATCGTTCGGCGGCTTGTATTTGTGCCTTGCTGGCAACACGTCAAAAGTGTAAGGATGGTGTCATGCAAGTCAAAAAATCCAAATACTTGTTGACCATCGATTCGCTGATTAGTGAGTATCATGATCTTTCTGTAGCGGGAGAGTTGGCTATCGAACGTTTTAACTTCATGGAGGAGTCAGACGACGCTACTGCTGAGAGTAAGATGAATTACATTAACTATGCACTTTTGCATTGGGGAACATGGCCCCGTATGAACATCCTTCGCAATACGCAAAATAGGCTGATTTTACCTAATTTCCATGTGTCAGTAGGGCAAGATGTGCAAATCCCCAATAAAGAACGGCAGGTTGTGATCATGCAAATTTGCAATATCCAACAACTTACCTTATCCGTTTGGCCCGTTCGTCTGAAAGGTGACACAAAATTGTCGCCCGATGATCCAAAAGATTTGGTTGAGATCAAATCTAAGATAACCTCAAATACACCTGTCTTTACCGAAACAAAGAAATATATTGGATTGCCAAATTATCAATTGACTCGTGATACCGTCACAATAGGTGGATTGCCTATGGGGGTATATCTTGTTGAATTTAGTACGGATAACAAGACAATCAAACCGCAACAGATGTTGCTGCGGGTCAGTGATGTGTATGTGATGTCACAACAATTGCCTCATAATCAAATAAGGCTTGTTGCAGTCAGTGCGACGACTGGGCAACCTATTCCCGGAGCTAAAATAAGGTTGAAGACATCTAATGATTTTGACCAGCCCGGTAAAACAGAAACACTGGTTTGCAATGAAAAGGGTGAGGTAATTTATTCGTTTGAAAAACGTGCAGACCTGTTGATTTATCCTTATACGGATACTGACTTGTATTGTGCAGAAGGCTATCTCAACAGCTATGGTTCTTTCCCCACAATTGGAGTCGTCCAACAGACTAAAATGGATATCTTGACAGATAGAAGCATTTATAGACCGGGACAAACGGTCCATGCATCAGCCATTGTTTACCGTCAAGACAATCATGATAAGACTCCGGTTGTATCAGGACACCATTTGACATTGACCTTGAGAGATGCCAATTATAAGGAAGTCGAAACAAAGTATCTTATTACTGATGATTTTGGAACAGCTTCGGCAGATTTTGTGCTTCCATCAACTGGGTTGACGGGCAATTATACTTTGCGGTCTGAAAATGGCAGTACTGCCATCCGTTCTTTCTCGGTTGAAGAATATAAACGACCTACTTTTCAGATATCTTTTGATGACGTAAAACAGAAATATGTCGTTGGTGACACGGTGAAGGTCGTGGGACATGTGAAAAGTTTTGCAGGAATTCCTGTTCAAGGAGCAAAGGTAGGATACACGGTTAGCCGCCGCCCAGCGCTATGGAGGAATGTAAAAAGAAATCGGGAGGGATCGGTTATTCTTGATACCGACACATTACTGACGGATAATGAGGGTAAGTTTGTTGTTCCCGTCAGGATGTTGATGGCCGAAAACATTCATGAAAAGGAAAATCGTTTTTATTCGTTTGATGTTCATACCGATATAACCGATGTTGCAGGAGAGTCACATTTTGCTGATATAAGTCTGCCTTTAAGCGATAAACCCACTGCATTGACTTGTAATCTGCCTTCCCAAATACTAACAGATAGCTTGAAGACAGTTACGTTCAATTATTATAACAATGCTGGACAACCCATTGAAGGACAAGTAAAATACACCATTGACGGTCATTCGTATACCGCTAAAGCCAACGAACCCACAGCACAAGGTTGGAAAAATTTGCCTTCTGCAGAACATCATCTTTCTGCAGTTTGTGGAAGTGATACGCTGAACATGAATTTTGTGACATTTACATTTGAAGACAGGAAGCCTGTTGTAAACACCTCAGACTTCTTTTATGTTTCCGAATCTTATTTCCCGACGGATCAAAAGCCAGTAAGACTTCTCTTTGGTTCTTCTGATCCAGATATTCATGTGGTCTATACCTTGATTGCAGGTGACCGAATCATTGAAAGTGGAACATTGAAGTTAAGCGATGAACTGATTCAGAAAGATTTTATTTATCAACCACAATATGGGACAGGGTTGTTGATGAATTATGCTTGGGTGAAGGATGGAAAGATGTATCATCATCAAGTCTTTATAGGAAAGCCAAAGCGTGATAATCAATTGAAGGTTGAGTGGAAAACATTTCGCGACCGCCTTACACCGGGACAGCAAGAAGAATGGACGCTGCGTGTGAAACAGCCCGACGGGAAACCAGCAAAAGCCCAGCTGATGGCCGTTTTGTTTGATAAAACATTGAATGAGATAAAGCCACATGATTGGTATTTGTCTACTTTATATTATCCTGCATTGCCTTGGACAACATGGAATGGGTTGAATTTCAATACGTCAACACTTTATGGTGATGCTCCAATCAATTTTCTGAAAGAACCAGTTCTAGACTTTAGTCATCTTGATAACACTTTGATGGATAATCAAATTCAAAGACAGATCCAGTTGATGACACGGGGCGGTATAAAGCGGTATGATGTTGTTGAACAAATGTCAATGGCGGCAAAAGAAAAGATGCCGGATGCTGCTGATTTGAATGAAATGGTAGTTGCTGGCAATGGCAAACAGAAGAAGGCTGAGTTGACTGGGACTTCGGATTCTGAAGAACAACGAGAAAACAGCAAAGAATCAGGGTCTCAAGGCATTCGTCAGAATTTTAACGAGACCGCATTCTTTTATCCTGCATTATTGGCAGAGAAAGATGGTCAAGTCAAAATCAAGTTTACCCTTCCAGAGAGCGTAACTACATGGCAGTTTATGGGTCTTGCACATGACCAGGAAATGAATTATGGGATGTTAAAAGATGAAATTGTGGCTCAGAAGACGGTGATGGTACAGCTCAATGTCCCAAGGTTCGTACGTTCAGGTGATCAATCAGAAATAGTTTCGCGACTGTTTAATTCGTCTGATAAAAAAGTCTTGGGTACCGCAGTGTTCGAATTGATAGATCCAGAAACAGAAAAGATTGTGTTTACCCAAAAGCAGTCATTCTCATTAGATCCCAAGTCTACTGGCTCGGCAAAATTTTGCTTTAATGTTTCAAACATCGTTTCAGTCAAAAACGACTTGTCACTATTGATTGTTCGGGTGACAGCAAATGGCAGTGGATATCAAGATGGCGAACAATATTATCTTCCTATTCTCCCTGACAAAGAATTGATTACAACAACCGTTCCATTTACGCAAAGTGGTCCGAGTGTGAAAAGCATAGATGTTGCCTCGCTATTTCCTGTAAAGGAGTCAACCAACAAACTTACCATTGAATATACCAACAACCCAGCTTGGCTGATGATACAGGCTCTTCCTTCTATCTCTCAGGTGTATGATGACAATGCTATCAGCTTGGCTGCAGCCTATTATGCTACAGGTATTGGAAGAAACATTCTGCTAGGGTCGCCTGCTATTGCCTCGACTATCAGGCAATGGAAACAGGAAAAGACAGAAGAAAGCTCGCTCATGAGCAATTTAGAGAAAAACCAATCGCTCAAAACGATGGTGTTGGAAGAAACACCATGGGTGATGGATGGTCAAAAAGAAAGTGATCAGAAGCGGCAGCTTATTAACTTTTTTGATGAAAATACGATGAACTATCGTATGTCAAATTTCCTTCAGAAACTGACATTACTGCAAAACCCAGACGGTTCTTTCAGCTGGTGGAGCGGTATGGGTGGCAGTAGGTATATGACAACCGAGGTTACAAAGATGTTGGTTCGTTTGAATAGTTTAGTTGGGAATCAGCAACCTACGACTCAACTTCTTAGTCGGGCATTCCAATATTTGGATAAAAAGGCTGCGGATGAAGTAGTAGAATTAAAACGTCTCAAAGCGAAAGGCGAGAAGAATTTGGTGCCAAGTGAGACGGCATGCGATTATCTTTACATCAATTCTTTGGCAGGAAGGCCAGTAACTACAAATATTCATTATCTGGTGAGTCTGCTTTCATCGATACCAAACAAGCTTACAATCTATGGAAAAGCCAATACGGCTTTGGTATTATCGATGTATGGAAAAATGGACGAGGCGAAGGAATATTTAAAGAGCATTAGCGAATATAGTGTATATAAGGAAGAGATGGGTCGTTATTTTGATACGCCCAAAGCTCAGTATTCATGGTGTGATTATCGTATACCTTCACAGGTAGCTGTCATTGAAGCTTGTAAACAATTGTTACCTGGAGATAAGCGCATCGAAGAAATGCAACGATGGTTATTGCAATCCAAGCGAACCCAAGCTTGGGATACGCCAATCAACAGTGTCAATGCTGTTTATGCATTCTTGCATGAGGCCACCAACGTGCTTCAGCCAATGGGTACGTTGTCAACCTTCAAGCTGGATAATATGAGTGTTGAGTTGCCAAAAGCTACAGCAGGTTTGGGATATGTCAAGACAGCTAAAACAGGTAAGGATTTGAAAACGCTAGTCATTGATAAAAAATCTGATGGAATATCATGGGGAGCCGTATATGCCCAGTTTATACAAAAGTCGACAGATGTAGGTGAACAGTCTTCAGGCTTGAAAGTAACTCGACAGGTATTGCACAACGGAAAATCAGCCGAAGGCTTGAAAATTGGAGACAAAGTGAAGATCATACTGACGATAGAGGCCGACCGGGATTATGATTTCGTTCAACTTCAAGACAAGCGTGCCGCCTGTTTAGAACCACTAACCCAATTGAGTGGTTATCATGGAGGTTACTATTGTTCTCCGAAGGACAATGTTACCAATTATTTTTTTAATTACCTGAGCAAGGGCAAACATGTCGTAGAAACTGAATATTATATTGATAGAGCAGGTTTTTACCAAACCGGTATATGCGTAGTACAGTGCGCATATAGTCCGGAATATAACGGTAGAGCAGCTGCAAACACATTGACCATTAAATAATATGAAAAGAAAAAATATGGTATCAGTGCTTTGTGCACTTCCCCTTCTGTTGTCGGCACAGCAGTTGACTTCTTCAAAAGAAGTTATTGACTGTGGACAGGTAATTTACAGAAATCCCATATCAGTAAATTATGTAGTTAAAAATTCAGGCGTTAAACCTTTGTCAATCAGTAAGGTTTTAACAAACTGTGGATGTGCTGCGGTAGAATATCCTCTCAAAGTAATCGCTTCAGGTGATTCAGGAGTTGTGAAGGTAACATTTGATGCAAAGCAGATGGGGCATTTCAATAAACAAATCGGGATCTATACCAACGATTCACAACCTCCTTTAATGTTAACATTGAAGGGCGTTGTTGTGAATAATTTATCTGAATTTCCTGTGAACTATCCTTTTCGGCTAGGAGATCTCATGACAGATGTTAACAATATTGAGTTTGACGATATTAACCACGGGGATATCGCTCAAATAAAGGTTCATATCAAAAATGGAACAGAGAAAATCGCTCAACCAACCTTGATGCATCTTCCTGTTTATCTGAAAGCAGAAGTCTATCCTTCAAAAATAGCACCGGGACACACCGGCGTCGCTACCATCACGCTAGACTCACGATTTCTGAGAGATTATGGATTGACTCAGACATCCATTTACTTGGGATTTGTTCCTGGTGATCAAGTTGCTGAAAATAAAGAACTTTCAGTATCAACTGTGCTATTGCCTGAATTTAACAAGTCATTATCTGTATCTGAAGCAAAAAGTCCTCATATTAAGTTATCTTCAACAACACTCGATTTAGGATTGTTTGGAAATAAAAAGAAAGTAAGTGGTAAAATTACGATTGAAAATACCGGACAGGCTGAACTAGATATAGAAAATGTTCAGATGTTTACACAAGGAGTGAGATTGTCATTAAAGAAAACAAAGTTGGCTCCGGGTGTAATGACAGAAATGAAGATTACGGCATTTGCAGACGGAATCAAGCGGGCCCGAAGTAAACCACGTATATTGATGATTACCAATGACCCGGAAAATCCCAAGATTGTTGTCACCCTTAATGTAAAGTAAAAGAAAATTAGATGAAAGTTCAAATAGAAATAGACAGTTCAAGTGGTTTCTGTTTTGGGGTCACGACCGCCATTCGAAAGGCAGAAGAAGAACTGGCTAAAAGTGGTAGTTTGTATTGTTTGGGGGATATTGTTCATAATGGCATGGAGGTTAAGCGTCTTCATGAAAGTGGGCTTATTACAATAAATCATGACGATTTACGTAACCTGCATGATGTAAAAGTTTTACTCCGAGCACATGGTGAACCTCCAGAGACCTACGAAATTGCAAAGAAAAACAATATAGAGATTATTGATGCAACTTGCCCTGTAGTACTTGCTCTACAAAGAAGAATCAAGTTGCAATACGATACGCATGCGAATGATCAAATTGTGATATTTGGAAAGAACGGCCATGCTGAGGTTCTTGGTTTGGTGGGACAGACGAATAGTAAGGCGATTGTGATAGAAAAGTTTGAAGATGTTAAGCAATTAGATTTTAATCGTGACATTTATCTTTATTCTCAAACAACAAAAAGCCTAGATGAGTTTCATCGAATAATTGATTATATTCAACAACATATATCAAAAAACGCAACTTTCCGACGGTTTGATACAATATGTCGACAAGTCGCGAACAGAATGCCCAATATAGCTAAATTTGCATCTAAGCACGATCTGATTCTTTTTGTAAGTGGACAGAAAAGTTCAAATGGGCGGGTATTGTACAATGAATGTAAAAGTGTTAACCCGAATAGTTATCAGATAGAGGATATAGATGAAATTGATTTCAACTGGCTGAAAGGTGTTGAAACGATTGGGATTTGCGGTGCTACAAGTACTCCTAAGTGGTTAATGGAAAAGTGTCGAGATTATATTTTGACTCATCTCGAGTCTGAGCCTTGAATTGTTGCGAATAAAGGCTTTATAGTATCGATTATTAACTATTTAATGTTTTATTCAATTCGATAGAGTCTTTTTTGAGCTTAAGAGTTTTGTAAAAAAAAAGAGCCACCACTCGTTCGAGTGATGACTTTTCTCTCAAGTTTGTTCGCAGTACTAATTACTTAGCTGGAGTAGCAGGAGTAGCTGTTGCTGAATCAGCTGCTGTTGAATCAGCTGCTGTTGAATCTGTAGTTGCTGTTGAATCAGCTGCTGAATCTACTTGTGCTGTTGAATCAGCAGTTGCGTCAGTTTTAGCTGTTTTGTTAACACAAGATGCGAATGAGATAGCTGCTACAGCTACGAACATTAAAACTAATTTCTTCATTTCTTTGCTTTTTTAAATCTGTAAAACAATCATTTGTTTATTAAAACATTGCAAAGGTAGATATTTTTTTGATATGCGATATCTTTTTTTTGTTTTTTTTTGCTTTAAAATGTAACTTTTTCGTAATGGCATGATAATCAGTTAAATACAAATATTAAAAATACGTTAAATCTCAGATAGCTCGTTTAAAATAATAAGATAAAGGCGAATTTCCATGAAAACACATCGATGAAATTGCGATTCTCGATGGTTTTTCTTAACTTTGCACTTATAATATAATAATGTATGATAGATACAAGTGCCTTTCAAGACAAGACCGCCGCATATTATACGTTAGGCTGCAAGCTTAACTTTTCTGAGACATCCACCTTTGGTGAAATGCTTCAAAATATGGGTGTGAGAACCGTTCATAGAGGTGAACAGGCTGACATCTGTTTGATTAATACGTGTTCAGTAACTGAGGTGGCCGACCATAAGTGCCGCCAAGCGATTCATCGGATGGTTCGAGAAAACCCTGGGGCAATGGTTGTGGTAACAGGATGCTATGCACAATTGCAATCTGAAGTGGTAAGTAAGATAGAAGGAGTGGATTTGGTCCTTGGTTCAAATGAAAAAGCGAACTTAATTCAATATCTTAATGATGCTTGGTTGAAAAAACAAAAATCATCTGGCAATCATCTTTTGGAACCTACAGCGCTTCATCAATATAGATCTGTCAAGACAAAGGACATTCAAACGTTTCAGCCTTCCTGTTCAAGAGGCAATCGTACGCGCTATTTTTTGAAAGTTCAAGATGGTTGCGATTATTTCTGTACATATTGCACCATTCCATATGCGAGGGGATTTTCCAGAAATCCGTCTATCGAGTCATTAGTAAAACAAGCAGAGCAGGCTGCTCGTGAAGGTGGCAAGGAAATTGTTTTGACAGGGGTGAATATTGGTGCTTTTGGTTCTACAACGAACGAAACGTTTCTGGATCTTGTTAAGGCTCTTGATCAGGTTGAAGGAATAAAGCGCTTCCGTATCTCTAGTCTGGAACCAGACCTTATTAGCGATGAACTGATAGATTATTGCTCGCAATCGAGATCCTTTATGCCTCATTTCCATATCCCTTTACAAAGCGGCACTGATCATGTCTTAAAATTGATGCACAGGCATTATGATACAGAACTTTTTGCCAATAAGATTCATCGAATTAAGGAAAAAATGCCTCATGCATTTATTGGGGTAGACGTAATGGTGGGTTCGAGAGGGGAGACTCCTGAATATTTCGAAGAGAGTTATCAATTCATTGATTCGCTAGAGATAACCCAGCTGCATGTTTTCCCGTATTCAGAAAGGCCTGGTACAAGTGCATTGTCAATTCCATATGTCGTTTCTGACAAGGATAAACGAATTCGTTCAAAACGACTCCTGGATCTTTCTTCAGCTAAGACCCATGCTTTTTATGAACATTTTATCGGCAATGAGGCTGAAGTCTTGTTTGAGAAGGCTGCTAGGGGAAGATCAATGCATGGATATACCAGCAATTATATTAAAGTTGAATTGCCTGCGTCTATATCAAAGAAGGAGTATGACAATCAAATTATGCGTGTCAAGCTATCTGAATTTAATTACGATCAAACCGCTTTTTTGGTAACATTATGAAGGTAGCAATAGTAATTTTGAACTGGAATGGAGAAAAAATGTTGGCTCAATACCTTCCTTCGGTAGTCCATTATACAAGTGATGATGCGGAAATCTTTGTCGCTGACAATGCTTCGACTGATGGTTCCTTAAAACTTTTGACAGAACATTTTCCATCTGTCAAGCAGATTGTTTTAGATAAAAATTGGGGATTTGCAGAAGGGTATAACAAAGCCTTAAAATTAATTGATGCAGAATATTATCTTCTTTTAAATTCTGATATAGAAGTTACTCACAATTGGCTGGCACCGCTTCTTGAGTTTATGGACGTACATCCCACTACTGCAGCATGCCAACCTAAGCTTCTTTCTATTAATGACAAAAATAAATTTGAATATGCAGGTGCTTCCGGTGGTTTTCTTGATCGTTTCGGATATCCTTTTTGCAGAGGTCGTATTTTTGAAATGGTTGAAGATGATCATGGACAATATGATGATATCAGCAAGATTTCTTGGGCTACTGGAGCTTGTTTGATGATCAGATCTAAGGATTATTGGGATGCAGGTGGGCTTGATGGCAGGTTTTTTGCGCATAATGAAGAAATCGATCTTTGTTGGAGACTTCGGATTCTAGGGCATGATATTTCATGTATTCCTGACAGTCAGGTTTTTCATGTGGGTGGAGGAACCTTGCCGAAAAATAACCCAATGAAGACATTTCTTAACTTCCGAAATAATTTGACCATGCTGTATAAGAATCTTGAAGATAGTGAATTGTCTGGAGTTATGGCTATGAGATGGTGGCTTGATTATCTCGCCGCTTTTCAGATGTTGTTGATTGGGCACAACTGGGAAGACTTTAAAGCAGTGTTTAAAGCAAGAAGGGCATTTAGAAAATGGCGCAACGAGTTTGATGGTGATCGTCAAGAAATTCAAAGAAGAAGATCTGTGGCCAATAATAAAATTTTAAAACCCTATTCAATTTTATGGCAATATTACTTTAAAAACAAAAGAAAGTTTTTTGAAATTTAAGAAAAATTTCAAAAAACTCACCTTTAATTTAAATATTTTAGCTTAAAATTTGCTATTTTAAATGTTTTTGAGTAATTTTGTTTCGAAATTGGATAATAAGGGTTTTCATTGAAGAAGATAATATACATATTAATGCTGACATTACTTGTTTGTAGTTCTTGCCAACTAAGGCTCAAACCAAATGATGACGACGAACAGAAAAAACTCGTTGAAGTGCAACGTTATGATCGTTTGGAGAGTCGTTATCTCACAACAGGCGATTTCTCTGCATTACAACAAATGAACACCAGCTATCCAATGGAGACTAGAACCCTAATTGAGGATGTATTGAGCTTGGGTGAAGTCAATGAGCCTTATATTAATTCTAAATTTCTAAATTTATATCAAGATTCATTGTTGCAGGTCATTATTTCTGATTCTGAAGCTGAATTTGCTGATATGGAAGATATCAATAACGAATTTAGTGAAGCGTTTGGAAATCTAAAAAAATTATTACCTCATATTATTGTTCCAATGGTTTATGCACAGATAGGTGCGTTGAACCAGAGTGTTGTTGTTGGAGATAAATCAATAGGGATCTCTTTAGATAAATATTTAGGGACTAATTATTTCCCTTATCTCAAGTTCTATTCTGAACAACAACGTCAGACAATGACCCGATCGTACATCGTACCAGATTGCTTGTTGTTTTATCTCCTGAGCATTTATCCGATGAATAATTATTATTCACGAACACAAAAGGAGAAAGATTTGCATATGGCAAAAATGATGTGGACAGTTAATAAAGTGTTGGGAAATTATGTTTTTCATACCCAATATGTTCAATTGATAGCATCGTATATGAAGAAACATAAGAATATTCCAGTTGAAAAATTACTCACGATGGATGACTATACCTCTTTTGGTATTTAGAGTTGCCCCCCATTATTGATATTTTTTTCTTATATCATCTGTTTTAGGTGTAGATTGGCAAAATACTCTTTAATATATTAATTGAATTTATTGAAGAAATTCAATTTAATATGCGTTATGCAGAAAGATTTCTGTCATTTCTGTGAATAATATCTTTCACAACTTCACCACCTAAAATCAACCCAGCGCTAGCCGGAACGAACGCATTGCTCGCAGGTGTCACACGTTTGGAATGAGTAATAATTGAGTCTGCAGATACCGTTGAAGTCGTTGTTTCTTCCAATTCAGACTCTATAGGAGACGGTTTCAGAGGAAACTCTTCGCTGTATACAACTTTCAAATGGTTTATACCCAATGTTTTCAGCTTTTTTCTAAGCACTTTTGCTAACGGATCCACCTTGGTTTTGTAAATATCAGATACTTTGAATTGAGTCGGATCTATTTTGTTTGCTGCTCCCATGCAAGAGATTATTGGGATATTAAATTCATGGCATCGTCTGATTAATTCTATCTTAGCAGATATGGTATCTATACAATCTACAACATAGTTGCAGGCTGATAGATCTATTTGCTCGGCTGTTTCTGGTAGATAAAAGATAGGATAGACATGAGTGCGGCATTCAAAATTGATATCTTTGATATGGCGACAGGCAACATCCACCTTTTTTTGACCAACGGTAGAGAGTGTTGCGACCAGTTGACGGTTGATATTGGACAAGCTAACCTCATCGCTATCAACTAAACTCAATTCTCCAATACCACTTCTAGCCAATACTTCGACCACATAACTTCCAACACCGCCAATGCCAAAGACTGCCACATGAGCATCTTTAAGGGCTGCC
Organism: uncultured Prevotella sp.; assembly: GCA_937874345.1. Lineage (GTDB taxonomy): Bacteria > Bacteroidota > Bacteroidia > Bacteroidales > Bacteroidaceae > Prevotella. The sequence goes on along the minus strand of CALNBT010000015.1, from coordinate 4,508 downwards.
ATCGCTTCTTTCCCGAACAACATTTCTGTCCTGACAAATTGACTCTGCATCTGTATTCAAATTGATTTGTTATTGCAAAGTTAACTAATTTTTCTTATATTTTAAGTAACTTTGCCTGGTATAAAGAGATGGATATACAATATCCATAAATTTATTATGGCGAATCTAATATAATAATTATGAAGAAAGGTGTTCAATATAGTTTGCTTCTTACTGTTGGAATCCTTATCTTGTTAATCATCAACTTGATAGTTGGATCAGTGAAGATACCAATTATGGATGTTGTTAATATATTATTTGGAGAAAAACCCGAGAAGGACAGTTGGCGTTTTATTGTAATGGAGGCTCGTTTCCCCCAAGCCGTTACTGCTATTTTGTGTGGATCCTCTTTGGCTGTTAGTGGATTGATGCTGCAAACTGCATTCAAAAATCCATTGGCAGACCCATCTATCTTTGGTATCAATAGCGGAGCTGGTTTGGGTGTAGCTCTTGTAATGCTGCTTATGGGAGGCAATCTATCTTCAAGTATGTTTAGTATTGGAGGATTTATGGCTATTTTGTTGGCTGCATTTGTTGGAGCAATGACAGTAACTGGTATTATTTTTTTCTTTTCCAATGTCGTTAGAAATAACATTATGCTGCTAATTATAGGCATCATGATTGGTTATTTGGCTTCATCGGCTATTACCTTACTCAATTTTTTTGCTACACAAGAGGGTGTTAAATCATATTTGATTTGGGGTATGGGAAATTTCGGAAATGTTTCGTTGAAGCAGCTACCTTTGTTTTCAGGCATTACCTTCATAGGATTGTTTGGAGCAGTATTGATGATAAAGCCGCTGAATGCCATGCTTTTAGGAGAGCGTTATGCCAAGAACTTAGGAATTAATGTTCTTGTTGTTCGTAATTGGCTTTTGATTGTTACAGGATTGTTGACTGCTATTACTACAGCCTTTTGCGGACCAATTGCATTTATCGGATTGGCTGTACCGCATATGGCAAGATTGATATTGGGAACAGAAAACCATCGACTATTGATGCCTATAACATTGCTTATGGGATCGATGGTTGCGTTATTTTGTAACTTGGTTTGTTATTTGCCAGGTGATCTTGGCATTATCCCATTGAATGCCGTTACGCCATTGATAGGTGCTCCGGTAATTATTTATATCATTTCCAAAAACAAGTAAATGTTTTGAAAAAATACATTAGAGTCTAAATACGTAAAATCGAGAATCATCTCAATCTTTCTATGATGATTCTTGATATTATTAAGGTAAAGGTATCGAAGGATTTGAAGATATTCATGTTTTTATCCATTGAGTGTCCTCAAACATATTATTTTGATTGGTGCTACTTTTGATTTGAAGTGCTATTTGTATCATGTTTTTGCATTTCTTTGCAGTTTTCATTTTTCATCTTGCATGGTTCCTTCTGGTCCATTGAATCTTTTTTCATCATTACAGGGAAAAACTGAATGCAGACAGGCCTATCGATTAGGATATCTTGGTTGGTGTCGACCAACAATCCTGTATTTTCATCGATATTGAAAACCTGTATTTTATTATTGTCACGGCTGGCGCAAAGTAGAAAGTGTCCGTTAGGAGTAATATTGAAATTGCGTGGATGAACACCAGTATTTTGATAGCCAATCTTTGTCAGCATACCAGTTTGTTGGTCAACCTTGAAAATAGCCACTCCATCATTCTTAAGCCGATTACTGCTATAAAGGAATTTCCCATTTGGAGTTAAGTGAATATCTGCAGAACCTTGAGCGTTTGCTTCGTCAGATTGTATTTCTTGAATTTTGATCAACTTTCTGTTGGCATAATGAAAGACGGTAATGGCACCAGAAAGCTCGTTGATAACATATACAAACCGGCTATCATGACTGAAAACAAGATGTCGAGGACCAGATCCGCTCTTTAACTTTGCCGCCACTGTGGGCTTTTTTAAGCTTTTCATACCATCAAAGTCGAAATGTAAAAGACGATCTGCACTAAAGTCTGTTGCCAAAACGCCATTTCCATCTGGCAAAAAACGCATACAGTGAACATGAGCGGCGTTTTGTCTTTTTGTATTTGGCCCTCCTGTAGATCCATTGAAGAGCTGAGTTAAGCCTTCGATAGAGCCGTTGGCATTGAGCGGGAAAACACTGAGCGACCCTCCACCATAGTTAGCTGTGAGAACCATATTATCGTTTGTTTCAACGAAACAAGGATCGGTACCTTTTGTTGGTATTGAATTGATTAGCTGCATCTTTCCATCAATTCGATCAAAACTTATAGCATGAACTGAGGCCTTGTCATCACTTTCTTCGCTAACAGCATAAATCATAGAACCATCTGTTGAAAGAGTAAGATAGGAAGGATTACTTAACTCTAAGGTGTCAAGCGGTTTCGATTGACCGGTTTGTTGGTCGAATTGAAGTGAGTATATACCTTTGCTGCTACCGTTAGTATACGTTCCAACGATTAGTTTTATTTGATTTTGAGCTCCAACATTTGTTCCTAAAAGAGCAATCAAGGATACACCGACAATTTTTTTCATAGTCATATTTAATTGTGTGATATTTTGTATGTAATATTTTTATGATGTCTGGTATTTTGTACTGAAATGATTAACACCCAACATATGTTAAGATGTCAAAGATATACATTTTTTGATTTCTTACAAAATAAGGTAGCGTTTTATCATTCATTCGATAATAAATTATTGTACTTTTGTATGCGATTATGAGCACAATCAGATTAACACCATTTAGAAAAGGAATTGTGGGAGTGCAATTTCTATTTGTGGCTTTTGGCGCAACGGTTTTAGTTCCATTATTAGTTGGACTAGATCCATCAACAGCATTATTTACGGCAGGTATAGGAACTTTAATATTCCATTTGATGACAAATGGCAAGGTTCCTATTTTTTTAGGTTCTAGTTTTGCTTTCATAGCCCCAATCATTGAGTCTTCAAAGATGTGGGGTATGCCCGGCACTATTGCTGGCATAGCAGGTGTAGCACTAGTCTATTTCTTGATGAGCGCATTGATTAAATGGCAAGGTAGAAGAGTCCTTAGCCGATTATTCCCTCCTGTAGTTATCGGGCCTGTAATTATCTTGATTGGTCTGTCCTTATCTGGGTCTGCTGTTGGAATGGCCAAACAAAACTGGGTGTTGGCATTTATCTCATTGACGACTGCCATCATTGTTTTGGTGTTGGGAAAGGGATTGTTGAAATTGGTTCCAGTAGTCTCGGGAATTATCGTTGGAATGATCGTCGCATCCCTCACAGGAAATGTTGATTTTACAAAGGTTCAGGAGGCTGCATGGTTTGCTCTCCCAAATGCATTGGCACATTTTCATTTGCCAGAATTTTCCTGGAAACCTTTTATCTATATGATTCCTGTTGCCATTGCCCCCGTAATAGAGCATATCGGTGATATTTATGTAGTTAGTTCTGTTGCAGAAAAAGATTTTGTTAAAGATCCTGGGCTTCATCGAACGATGTTGGGTGATGGATTAGCTTGTTTGGCTGCTTCTTTTTTGGGTGGTCCTCCTGTTACCACATACGCAGAGGTTACTGGTGCTATGCAAATAACGAAGGTTACAGATCCACAGGTTATTCGTATTTCTGCCATCACGGCAATTGCATTTTCAGTAATTGGAAAATTGAGTGCATTGTTGCTTTGTATTCCACAAGCAGTCTTGGGAGGAATCATGCTCTTGCTGTTCGGCACTATCGCAAGTATTGGTATTCAAAATCTGATCCAGAAAAAAGTTGATTTCAATATTCAGCGTAATATTATCATTGTGTCCGTTACTTTGACCATGGGCATAGGTGGAGCCATGCTTGACTTTAGTCTTCGTGGAGTGATTGTTGGATTGCTGATGGTCATCTGCTTGGCCTATGTCAATTCTTTCAAGAGACAGATACTAAAATCATTGGCGCTGATTGCTTTGACTATTGGCGTATGTCTTTTCATTTATTACTTCTTACCTAGTGGTGATCAAGATTTAACAAAGATGAGTGGCATAGGATTGAGCGCTATTATGGGTGTGGTCTTAAATCTAGTTCTCCCATTTGAAAAAGTTGAGTTGGAATGATAGAAGATGACTTTGAACACTATTGGCTTAAAAATCGCAAATCACTCTTGGCTGAAAATAAAGAGTATTGTGAGATTGAAGAAAGCTATCGCATGCACTCAGGTTTTGATTGGTTACTGTGGGCATTGCCGGCAGTTGCAGGATTGCTTGCATACCGTTTTGTGTCTTTGCAAAGTGAAATATTGAAATGGTTGGTATCTGCGTTGGCAGTGGTCGTTGTCTTTCTCTTATGCGTATGGATAAAGTCTACTATTTCTGGCCTACGTTCATTGGATGAAGTAGAAAAAGAGATAAAAGCTCAAGCATTTGAAGAATTCAAACGAAAATCAAATCACTCATAACATCATCGCTTACAAAAATGCCTCTTTCTGTAAGTCTTATATGATTATCTTGAATTTCTAATAGATTTTG
>CALNBT010000014.1 GCA_937874345.1 uncultured Prevotella sp. | reverse complement strand
TGATAAACATAAACATTACAGCGATTTCAGCACCCGAAATGACTTATACGCCGAATAAAATTGGGGATGTTCTTATTGCAATGTATGGTGCTACTATTGGAAAATTAGCAATCGTAGGCAAGGAACTCACTACAAATCAAGCCTGTTGTGGTTGTACTCCTTATTTGATTTATAATTGGTATCTATTTTATTTCCTTATGGCGAGCCGAGATTCTTTCATAAAGAAAGGAGAAGGTGGTGCCCAACCTAATATTTCACGTGTGAAACTGGTTGAGCACTTAATACCTTTACCTCCACTAAAAGAGCAATATCGCATTGTTGCTCAAATAGAAAAACTATTTGAGCAACTGCGATAGTTCATTTATTCGTTCTGCGATACGCTGCTGTTCTTGATGAGGCGGAATACCAATAGGCAGATTGTTGAATAACTCTTTATTGAGGTGCGGAATTGCCGCACCTCTTTTTGAATTTTTCAATTCCTCTTTATAGAACAAGATGAAAGCCAAGATATAAGGCTTCCACATGACAGAAGAAAGCCATAACTGCTTGAACGTACTCCCCATATATCCATTCTGTGGAACAGTGAAAACTTCACCTGAATTTTCACCATCTACAAGAATGATGTTATCTCCGGCATAGACAAATTTACCTTTCTCTACAATGGTTGCAGACGATTTACCACGTAAATATTTTGCATCCAGACAAATACTCTTTCCGTTTCTTTTTTCACCGTCAATCAGTTGGCATATATCTTTCAAACGTAGCACAGACCAATTGTTAGGATATTCAAAGGGAAGCTCAATCTCAACGATTTGCGCATTTATCCTCTCATAATACTTGTTACAGCTTTAACTTTTTCAACAATACGTTGCTGCTCTCTATATGGTGGAATTGGCACCAAATAGTTTTTGACGGTTGTCGTGGAGAGTTCTTTTTGCTTTGTACTTCCGTCTGATTTATCTTCAATTACAGATTGAACAGTGTCGCTTGCAAAGTAATAGTATAGATATTGTGATAATACATGCGCTTTAAGAGGACGAATAACTGTTACATGACTGTCTGCAACTGCAAGTTCGTAAGGATTAAGTGCCGATTGATATATCGCCATACGGCCTAATGTCCCTAAACCAGTTGAGTTCCACATCAAATCTCCATCTTGTAGCAATCGTTCCTCTGAATAAGAAGAAAGGCTATTTGGGTCTATGAATTGAGCCTTATCAATACAAAATCCAGCCCATTGATTACATTTTTGTGCTATTACAGGATATTTCTTGATTGGGGAATATTTAGGAGACTTACCTCTCTGTATATATGAACAAATACCATCAAGTCTAACCCATATCCATGTGGTTGGGATTTCAAAAGGAATTTCATCATCTATACAGACAATTTCTGTTCCATTCTTCTCCCAATACTTGTTATCGTCACCTTTGTAGATGATGCTATCTATGAGAGAGGATTTTTTGAGTTTGCCCTCTTTTACAAGTAACTCTTTCTCCTTGTGAATTTCGGCAAGCAATTCTTGGGCTGTGCCTTCTGCTTGGATTTGTGGTACAAGCTTGCCTTGAATTGCCTCTTGGAGAATAGATTTCTTCAACAACTCAAAGATTGAGATATTTAGTTTACTCAAATCATTCGACAAGGATTCATACCGATCAACAAATGGCATTGTGAGATTGATTGCATTTACAATCCGAAATTGTTCTTTTAGCGGTGGAACAGGTATCAACAAGTTCTGAATCCTCATAATAGCCAATTTGGGTTGACCGACTTTTGTTATAAAAGCTGTAATTTGAGATTGTACTACATCAGAAGACAGACAATACATTAAGAATTTCTTATCCATTTGCCTAAAAACTATTTTATTCGCATTCTCGGTTAGATTTGCATTGTCAAATTCTTCTGGTATTTCACCAATATGTCCAATTGTACCTGCGACAGTAATATATAGGTCTTCTTTGGAAATATAATAAGCTTTGATTTTTTGATAAATATCTTCTGTGATATAGTGAATATCATTGCTGTTTACAGAATGATTTTTCATGTCTGTAACACGAATATACTTATGTCCTGTGTTTACTGTAGTTAAAGATTGTCCAACAGGTATTCTTTTTCCACCACATATAGAAGCTATATTCCCTAATTTTTCCCATTCCCACCCCTGTGGTATCTCAAACGGAATTTCTTCGTCAATGCACTTCACTTCCCCTGTGGCAAGGAACTTCTCATAATAGGAACTCAATGAATTTACGAATGCCGTACATTATTAGTGACATCTAATTGTTTAACCAATAATGTATCAGACATGAACATTGAAAATTTTGAAACGTATCTTCGACAAGGGAATATGGCGGAGAATACGATTGCGGCTTACATCTATGCCGTAAAAGAGTACTATTCCCGACACAAAGAACTTAACAAGCGTAATCTGCTTGTTTACAAAACCTACCTCATTGAGAGTTTTAAGCCTAAGACAGTGAACCTTCGTATCCAAGCCATGAATAAGTATCTTGACAGCATGGGTAAAACTCGTTTAAGGCTAAAATCGGTCAAGGTGCAACAACGTAGTTATCTTGAAAACGTAATCAGCAATGCCGACTATGTTTTCTTGAAGAACAGACTCAAGAGGGAGGATAATCAGGAATGGTATTTCGTTGTTCGCTTTCTTGCCGCCACCGGTGCAAGAGTTAGTGAGTTGATTCAGATGAAAGTGGAACATGTACAGATTGGATATTTTGACATCTATACCAAAGGTGGTAAGATACGCCGAATCTACATTCCTAAGGCATTACGCAAGGAAGCCACAGACTGGCTCGGTAAAACTAATCGTACAAGCGGTTATCTTTTCCTCAATCGCTTTGGGGAACGTATCACTACCAGAGGGATTGCTCAACAGTTGAAAAACTATGCTGCCAAGTATGGTCTGAACGAGAAAGTGGTTTATCCTCATTCGTTCCGTCATCGCTTTGCTAAGAATTTCTTGGAAAAATTCAATGATATTTCATTGTTAGCAGACCTGATGGGACATGAAAACATAGAAACCACTCGCATTTACCTGAGGCGTAGCAGTGCGGAACAGCAAGAAATTGTAGACAAAGTCATCACTTGGTAAAGACAGATGGGAATCTTGACTATCTCGTTCCACCTTTATAGCAAGGGGGTGGTTTCAACCCACACCCTTTCACAGCATTTTTGATGGGGTCGTTTCAACCGCCCCCATCAGGATAAATCTACCATCAACAGAGTCAAAGTTATATTCAAAGTTGGGGTGGTTTGAACCCACCTCACCTTTCCATATTTAATAAAGGGATCCGTTTCAACCGAATCCCTTAGAAAAAATTGTTTATCTACCTCGCTGTTGGCTTTTCTTCTTTTGTTCTCCCCAAGGAAGATTGGAAGAAGAGCCACCACTACCAGTTCCGACATGTACTTGTGCTTGACCACCTGCAGCAAGTTCAAAAGCGACTCCGAGTAGGTTGGCTTGTGCTTCATTGACCTGTTCCTGTGGTTCAAAGACTTCATTGATGAGTTCATAAACGGTAGCTTCGTTCTTGCTAAACCGCTCCCATATATCACTGAAATATTCTATATAAGTCCTTGTATCATATTCTTCATTGCCAACTTTCGTCCAAATATGGATGGACGGATTACTCATGTTTGGAATGTTGTAATGTAGCAGTTCCGCGCCGGATGAAAGTTGGTATCTATGAGGATTGGCTTTGCGGTCAAGTTGGTCAATACGCTGATTTTGCTTGTCTATAACAGAATCCTTTTCTTTGGATTTCCGTTCTGCTGATTCTGCTCGATGGATAGCCTTGCCTATTTCTTTTTGATAGCCATTCCGTAATTGTTCAATTTCGGCTTTATATTTTTCTTGTAGTTGGGACTTTTCTACCATGAGCGTTTTAATCTGATGTTGAAGTTTGGATATTTGCTCATCCTTGCTTGCAAGTTCCTTTTTTGCCTTAGCCAAATCACCCTTGCCGAACCACGACAGGACGGTACTTCTGCCTTCTTTCGCCTGCTCAATGTCAGCCTGTAGTTTGACAATGTCTTCCTCATATCTGCTCATCTGCTGCTTGTAGTATTCCGAATTCACCTGGTGTTTGGCGGTAGAACCGATAATGCCACGCTGTAATCCGAATGCCTTCATGGCTGCTGCATAACTGTTCTGATATTCGTGCAACTTGCCTCGCCGCATCACATCATCTGCCGATAAGCGTGCCCCGGATTTTGTCTCATATTTCTTCTCACCCTCTCGCTTCTTACGAAGCCGTTCTGTGGTTACAATGGGTACGACAGTGGCATGCAGGTGGGGAGTTTTCTCATCCATGTGCAGTACGCAGGAAACAAGGTTTTCGTTTCCAAATGTATCTTTTAGCCACTTTATGTTGGCATCAATCCAATTATCCAACTTGCCGTCATTGGCGATCTTCATCATCTGTTCATGTGTTCCGGTCAGAATGATGCGGATGGCTTTCGTCTGATTCTTGCCGACTTTGCGATGTAGCCCGGCATGGTCTATTCTGAATTGTATGGCATCCGTCCTATTCTTTACTCCATCTGGAAATTTAACCAATTCCCGATTAAGATGTGTCCTATTCGCATCGGCATTGAGTGGAACATACTTCTTCCCTTTGGCATCTTTTCTTTCTATATGACATGACATACCTGAATCGTTGCCACTGCCACGTTGTAAGTGGCAAACTGCGTATTGTGTATTACTCATATCTCATTCGTTTATACTGTTATACTTTGATTCTATAGTTTGTAAAATCCCGTACTTGGTGCCACAGGCAAATAGGGTGTCGAGAGGGTATCCCTCCGCTTATGGGCTTTTTTGCTGCCACTCGGAGAGTGAAAGCGGTGAAAATGCCCTAATAAGCTACGGGATTTTACAAACCCTTTTTCAAAGGACAGCGAGCTGTCCAATCCATTCTATTATCATATCTGTTCTGCATCTACCAGTTCTAACCCCAATTCATCAATGAGTGTCTGCAAAGCCGGATTGCGCTGTATCATCTTTGCAAGAATCATTTGTGGTGTATCGGTCATCAAGAGGAAATCGGCAATATCCAATCCTTTCTTTCGTTGCTCATCGGTAGCACATTGTTCCAATGTGTCACTTATTATCACCTTTGAGCAAACGGAGGAAAGCATTGCCATCTTGGATTGCCAAATCTCTTTTGCACCTAAGTCCGGGCATAACATAACCGTCCTACCTTTTAATACACTAATCGAATCGGCTTTGAAGCAGCCGTGCATTCCACCAGTAGCCAGCCATACAAATTCAGGCATATAGTGAGTGGCTATCAAAGCAGACTTCTCACTCTCTACTATAGCAATCGGTTTAACAGGATTGCCAGACAATAGATGCTCTCCAAACAAACATTGCTTTAAATTGTAGTCGGCAAAGTTCAACTCGGTATGTACCCAACTCACATAACTTCTCGGTTCTTTTATCCGATGTCCTGTTGTTGAATCATACAACATTATCTTTCCGGTTCGCACGTTGCCTTGCCAATCAATCTGCCAGTAGATAGTAGAGCCGCCCCATTTCTTTGATGTACCAACACGGTATAAATGGAATATTCGTTTTGTTTCATCCTTACCCAGTATGCCAGCCAGATAAATGTACAATGGATTCATTGTATAATTGGTAAGCGTTCGCTTCATTAGTTCTTTGCCAATAAAGGAAGTAGGTGGCAATGAACATGGCTGTGGTTTACTATGTTCAAAACTATAATTAGAACCTTTTTCTATCAGCGTTGGGTTATCCTTGAAATAACCAGAGGGAGTATAATGGTATTTGCACGATTGCTCATGGTCGCATCTGCCTACATAGTCAGGAAACGAAACCTCACCTTGATTATCAATGTATCGGACAAAACATTGTTTCTTTCCGCACTGAGGACATGTAATTTTAGAACCTCGTTTGTATTTCTGAAGGGTAAATCGGTATTCTGTCATACTGAATGTTTTTATAATTGCAGTCCGTGCAGTTTGCAATTCTTGCAGTTTTGCAGGAAATGGATGGAGCGAAAGTACAAACTGCAACAACTGCAAGGTGCAATAGGGATAGCTTATTGCAGTTTCTCGTATTCTCCTCTCTTAATCTTCTTGATAATTTTATTCGTGGTAAGGCTGACCAAAGAGTACATTACAGAGCGTTCGGAGAGACCCACTTCTTTTCCTGCTTGAATGGCATCGGCAGTTGTAAATGTTGCAGAAAGACAATCAAGCAATTCTTTCTTTTGTGGTTCAATACCCTCTACTAACATATATTTCTGAATGTCGGCATAGCAACCTTCAAAGTAATCGCTCAATACAATAGCTGATTTGGTTGAATCAATGTCCACAATTTTTTTATGAACCTCACCACAAGCCCACCGGAGGATTTGCATAACCAAAGCCAATCGTGCTGTAATCATCGGAGCTTTCATTATTCTGCTATCTACCAATCCATCGTCCTGGATTTGATTAACTGCATGAATGGCATCATTGCGCCAGTTGGTAAAATAGGCTTTTGCTTCAGAAGAAAAGTTTAGAATTTCGGGAACTATTTCGCCATCCTCATTTACTATAAAAGGTAAACTCATCACTTTGTTGATGATATTCTCCCACATAGACGAGTATTTATCAAAAGTGGTAAAGGAGTTTCCTTCGTCCTGCCAATCTGATATTTCCTGTGAAGATGGATAAACGAAAATTATTCTATCAATCAACCCATTGTCCTTATAGCCTTTATCTATAAGTTCGTGCATTCGGGTAGTCTGCATCGTACCTACCATATTTATAAAAGGATGCTCTATGTGAATAGGTATGAGCATACTGCATCTGGAAATGTCTAAAGGTTTTCCGCTGAATGCAGTCAATAACTGTTCAATAAGTTGCCCTTTGCTGTATTGGTTCACAGCATTGAACATTCCCATAATTTCATCCACATATACCACAATACCACGCTGGTTGTCATCAAGCGCACGCATTAAAGCCTCTGGGGTAAAGTCGGATATTATAGTTCTTTGCAAAATCGGTTTTTCGGGCAATGGAGTACAATTTTCCTTCTTCCCTTTGTTGACCTCTACCATATTATTATACTGCTCCATATCAGACTTGAATTGTTTGATAGCTTTGGCATCATGCTTCCGAATCGGGCGAAACGCAAAATCCAAAGGTGGAGTTTTGCCCATTCCGGGGCGGCCAACCAATATCATATAGAGGGCAGGATTGCTTATCCAACCACCACGAATACGAATATTAACAGCGTTGCCGATAGCTGTTGATACCGCCACTAAAAGAGAAGCCATCATATATTCAATAGAGTAGTTCTCTTGTCGTGCCAATGCCAATACCATATCCTGAATTTTAGCAGGAAAAGCATTGAGAGGAATCTTGCCTTCAAGAACTCCTCCAAATTCCATTCTGATTGCATTGCATAAATCGAGTGAATCCATTAGAATCGGGTGTTTCTTTTAGACTTTATGAATCGGGCAGCTTCATCTTCCAAGTCTTTTTCGGACTTAACCTTGCCATCACGAAGCCACGCATCAATCTCTGATTTTAGGAACATGATACGTTTACCTCTTTTATGGAATGGAATTTGGTGGCAGCTTGTCCACCCATACACCGTTTGTTCTGCCGGATGACTGGGGATGTAGTCGCACAACTCCTTTAAGTTCATCCATTGCTCGGTTAGAATATTCGGACTTTGGGTATTGAGACCGTCAATCTTAGAATCCAGTTCATTCAACTTATCCATCATCCACGACATTGCTTTTGGCAAGTCTTCAAATGTAATGTTCTTCTCGCTCATACTGATACTTGTTATTGGTTTGATTTTTCGGCAAAGTAATCGTGATTTAGCATACTGATTTTATGGTGGACTGTTCCACATAAAGAAGCAGCAGCGAAGCATAAGTATCATAAGAAGTACACATTGATTATCAATACAAATGATGAAGAACGTCAGTAGTAGATTTTTATGGTAATGTAGCCAATCATAAGGAAATCATTAGGCGGTCATAAGAACTGCTCATAGATAAAAGCAACAAAGCCATCCACGTAGAATTTGCGTAGATGGCCATTTGTGTATTAGCTCAATCATTATTTGTTAATCACCGTCTGGAACAAAACCTATATCATGATTTAATTTGAATGGGAAACCAATACTCTTGATACGAAGCTTGTAGTATACCGTACACGTTTTTATTTTATCTTTATTAGTCAAGGTATAAACACCGTCTTCAATTAAAGATTGAATTATTGCACTTTCAACGCAATCCAATAGTATTTCATCATCAAATCCATCTTTTTGTACCCTTGCAAAACGAACATATTTTACACCTTTCTTTTCAGTCCAAGGAGAAAAATCTCTATTCTCATGTTCATATAGACGTCTTGTAACAAATCGTTTGGTTTTACCAACATATATGATTGACTGCTTATTACCGAATTTGCGAGTTATCATATAAATACCCATCATATCGTTGAAGTGTGAAGATTTGAAATTTTCTAATTTTTGAGGATATGACCATTTTAATGTTACTGTTTGTTTTCTATTTAAATCAGGCATATTGGTTTGGTTTACAATTGCTATGAATAATTATTAATCTCATTTAGGTAGATTCAAATCTAATTTGATGGTTTCGGTGGCTTTCTCCTTTTTCTCATCTACAACCTTTGCATACACTTGGGTTGTTCTCACGTTTGTATGCCCCAACATTTTGCTAACTGTATAAATATCAGTACCGCCAGCCAGTTGCAGGGTAGCATAGCTGTGGCGAAAACAATGGAAGGTAATGTGTTTGGTGATTCCAGCAGCTTCAACCCATTTTTTGACAGGGCGATTTATCCACGATGGGTCTGGAAGTCCGGCAAACACAAGAAGTTCACCCTCTTTCTGCTCTCCACAAAGACCATATGCTTGTTCTGAAATGGGCATGTATTCAACACCCTTTGTCTTTTGCTGGGTAAAGTTTAGCCGATAACCTCCATTAAACAATTCCACTTCCGACCATTTTAATTTCTGGATGTCACAGTGACGAATTCCTGTTAAGGCAGAAAACAAAGCAGCACGTTTTAATAATGGGTCACAAGGTGTTTGAGCCAGTCGGTTCAATTCTTCAACGGTGAGATATTCCCTCCGGCTTTCTCGTTCTTGAATTCCCTTGATTTTTGCAGAAAGGTCAATGGTAAGATAGCCATCTATAAAGGCTTGTTTCAATCCGGCTTTGAAGATGGAGAAATAAGTAGAAGCGGTGTTTTGAGAAATCGTTCCACGCTTAGTACCACCTTGCGGAGCATTCATTATGAATTGCCGAAACGCTTCCACCATTTTTAAATCTATTTGTGAAAAGAGAATGATATCACCTTTTGCAAATATCTTTAGTAACTCATGTACCCTCCTCCAGTTGACAATGATAGAATCAGAACTGTGAGCGTGTCTTGTCCGCTGTACATGGTCAAAATATTCAATAAAATTACTTTTGGAGCGTTCCAGTTGCTCTGCCTGTTCTGCATCGGTATCAGCATAAAGAGCTGCATTGTCATATTCCTTTTGTCGTAGACTTCTGACTTTGTCGGCATAGATACACGCTTCTTGATCCAATTGAGATATGCATTGGATAACTCCATTCAAATCTCGCTTTGGCTTATAAGTGGTTTTGCCGTCTTTGTCGGTTCTTGCATTGCGTGTTTTATCCCAAATGGGAGTAGTGATTGTACGATTGAGATACTCACGCAATCTTTGTGGCTTGTCACTACCTACTTGGAATACAGGGTATGACTCCACATAAAGATACCATTCATCACGATATTCCGACTTGCGCAGCTTAACAGCCACTCGGGTATTGACCAATGCCTTTTTCATCGTTTCACGCCTTTATATAGATTATCAATTTCTTTCTTCGGGACATATACAAAGTTTCCTATCTGCCTAGTTGGAATGGAATACTTGCGTATATGGAGGTAAACTGTACTTTCATTCACAAGGAATTTATCTGTGATTTCGCCAATAGTATAACAGTCCTTCGGCTCCAGACTATAAAGTTTGGGGGTTGGTTTAGACTTGACTAGTGCTTTCTTCCGGAGAGGATAGAGCTTTATCAGTTCCTCTTTGCAGACCAGTGTCTGCCTTTTTCCTGCATTCACACTTGGAATTGTACCCTTACGAATCAAACGATAAAGAGTTTCTTTACTTATGCCAAATAAAGCGTATGCTTCAGGAACAGTGATATATTCTTTGGACTTTGGAATCTTCTTAACGACTTCATCCAACTTTTGCAATCTCAATTCTTCATCCTTGCGACGTTTCCATGCAATCTTGGAGCAGCGAGGAGAACAATACCAAGATTCGATAGTATTGGCTAAAAAGGTCTCCCCACAGACTTGACATTTCCGTTCTATTTCAAATTTAGCAGCTGGCATAATCTACATATTGTATATATCACTCATTCTCAATACCGCCAATTTTATAAGTGCCACATTATCTACTTTTAAGTGTCGGTACAATTATGGTACAAATATACAATAAAAATCCGAATAATCAGCAAAACCAACAAAAGATGATATAAAAAGAAATAGGGCATAACTCATTGAGTTATACCCTATATTCATATTTTTGGTTATCGTTGTTTACCGCAACTTACTTCACTTCCTCAAAATCCGCATCTTGAACAGTTTCGTCTGTAGAGTTGCCTTGTGCCTGCTGACTACCTGTTTGTTGGTTTGTTTGTGCACCTGCATCAGCTCCAGGTTGAGCACCGCCTTGCCCATACATCTGGGCACTGGCAGCTTGCATTACTTGGTTCAGGTTATTGATGGCATTGTCGATTGCAACAACATCCCCGCCCTTGTGAGCATCCTTCAATTGTTGTAAAGCTGTTTCGATAGCTGGCTTCTGATCTGCAGGAATCTTGTCACCATTATCTTTCAAGAAGTTTTCGGTTGTGAAGATCAAAGAATCAGCCTGATTCATCTTGTCAATCTTTTCACGTTCCTTCTTATCGTTATCAGCATTTTGTTCAGCCTCAGCTTTCATACGGTCTATCTCTTCCTGTGACAAACCGCTGGATGCTTCAATACGAATCTTTTGTTCTTTACCGGTAGCTTTATCTTTTGCAGATACATTCAAGATACCGTTTGCATCAATGTCAAAGGTAACTTCGATCTGAGGTACACCACGGCGAGCAGGAGCAATGCCTTCGAGATTGAACTGACCGATACTCTTATTCTGAGAAGCCATTGGACGTTCACCTTGCAATACGTGAATGGTTACGGCAGTCTGGTTGTCAACAGCGGTTGAGAATGTTTCACTCTTCTTGGTTGGAATGGTCGTATTTGAATCAATCAACTTGGTCATGACACCACCCATGGTCTCGATACCCAATGTAAGAGGAGTTACGTCCAACAATACGATGTCTCCAACGCCGCTTTCCTTGTTCAGGATGGCACCTTGGATAGCTGCACCAACCGCAACAACCTCATCAGGGTTTACACCTTTAGATGGCTCTTTGCCAAAGTAGTTCTTTACCAATGTCTGTACAGCAGGGATACGACTAGAACCACCAACCAAGATTACTTCATCAATATCTGATGTAGAGAGTTTGGCATCCTTAATGGCATTTTGGCAAGGAACCAGACAAGCCTGAATCAAGTCGTGTGCCAATTGCTCGAATTGAGAACGTGTCAAAGTCTTAACCAAGTGTTTTGGAACGCCACCTTCGGCAGAAATGTATGGCAAGTTGATTTCTGTAGAGGTTGAACTCGAAAGCTCAATCTTTGCTTTCTCTGCAGCTTCCTTCAAACGTTGCATGGCCATTGGATCCATTCTCAAGTCAATACCTTGATCAGCCTTGAAATCATTTGCCAACCAGTCGATGATTACCTGATCAAAGTCATCACCACCTAAATGCGTATCACCATTGGTTGAGAGTACTTCGAATACGCCACCACCGAATTCTAGGATTGAGATATCGAATGTACCACCACCGAGGTCAAACACTGCAATCTTCATATCCTTATGTGCTTTGTCAACACCGTAAGCCAAAGCAGCAGCGGTAGGCTCATTTACGATTCTTAGTACATTGAGTCCGGCAATCTGGCCTGCTTCTTTTGTTGCCTGACGTTGAGAGTCAGAGAAGTATGCAGGTACGGTAATTACCGCATCGGTAACTTCTTGTCCAAGATAATCTTCAGCAGTCTTCTTCATCTTTTGAAGAACCATTGCAGAAATTTCCTGTGGAGTATATTGGCGTCCATCAATATCGACACGTGGGTATCCATTCTCATTGACTACGTTAAATGGTACACGTTCAGCCTCTTTCTGGCTCTGTGCATATGTCTCACCCATGAAGCGTTTGATGGAATAAACAGTGTTTGTTGGATTGGTAATAGCCTGTCGTTTTGCAGGATCGCCAACTTTACGTTCTCCATCCTTTACAAATCCAATAATAGAAGGTGTTGTGCGCTTCCCTTCGCTATTGGCAATAACTACTGGCTCGTTGCCTTCAAATACGGCAACACAAGAGTTTGTTGTTCCTAAGTCGATTCCTATAATCTTTCCCATAATTGTATATATTGTTTTATTGTTTGCAAGTTTATTCGTTTGATCGTCCGTCTGAGTTTATTTTATTTGTTACGGTGATCTACGCTTCCTTTATTACAAACGATGTGCCAATTGGCATAATGTGACAACTTGTCGCATAGATTGCAACATGATTTTAACGTCATAGTCCATCTATCGTTAGCTTATACTTCTTATATCCGGTATCAAATACAGAAATTTTGGCATGAATAGAAAGATCGTTCTGACCACTTGTTTGTATCGCAATTCTGTATTAGTTCGATAGAAATTAGAAAAACCGACAAATAAGCACTACCTTTGCAAATCTTTTTTCAGGAAAATAAACACACAGATATAAAATGAGGTCATTTGATTACAAGCCCGTCGTTGTTGACACTTTATTCAATTATAATAAAAAACTGTTTTCTGCCGACATGATGTCGGGCTTGATTGTTGGTATTGTTGCTTTACCATTGGCTATTGCTTTTGCCATAGCGTCGGGGGTCTCGCCTGAAAAAGGAATTATCACAGCGATCATTGCAGGATTGATGATATCTGTTTTTGGTGGTAGCAAGGTACAAATAGGTGGTCCAACAGGTGCATTTATTGTTATTATCTATGGTATTATCCAACAGTATGGCGTTGAAGGATTGACCATCGCCACCCTTATGGCGGGGTTGTTTTTGATTCTGTTTGGTCTCTTAAAGTTGGGAACGATTATTAAATATATTCCATATCCCATCGTTGTGGGTTTTACCAGTGGTATTGCCGTAACCATTTTCACAACTCAAATCAAGGATTTTTTCGGATTGACCATTGGTCAAATGCCAGCAGGATTCATTGATAAATGGATAGTATATGGGCAATCGATGAGCACCATTCATTGGTGGAGCTTGGTTGTAGGTGTGTTCAGTGTGTTCATTATCGCATTGATGCCTCGCATTTCGAAGAAAATCCCCGGATCATTGGTGGCGATCATCTTGATGACGGTAGGCGTGTGGCTACTCAAAACGTATGCAGGTGTGGATGGCATCGATACCATTGGAGACCGATTTACAATCAATAACCAATTGCCTGCCATGGTCATTCCATCGGTAAATTTGGATGTGGTTAAGAACTTGATATCCCCAGCCATCACGATTGCCATTCTTGGAGCTATCGAATCATTGTTATCGGCAACCGTGGCTGATGGTGTAACAGGTGAACACTATGATACCAATTCGGAATTGGTAGGACAAGGAATTGCTAATTTGATTGCTCCTCTCTTTGGAGGAATTCCCGCTACAGGTGCTATTGCACGTACAATGACCAATATCAACAACGGAGGCAAAACCCCGGTTGCAGGCATCGTACATGCGATCATGCTGCTTCTTATCTATCTTTTCCTTATGCCGTTAGCCAAATTCATTCCAATGGCATGCCTTTCGGGTGTGTTGGTCGTTGTGGCTTATAACATGAGTGGGTGGCGAACATTTGCCATTCTATTGAAGAACCCAAAGTCGGATGTGTTGGTATTGATAATTACATTTCTGCTGACTGTTATATTCGATTTGACAATAGCAATTCTTGTGGGATTGGTCATTGCTTGTCTGCTTTTCATGCGACGTATTTCAGAGACTGTTGATGTAAGGGTGATAACAGATGAGATAAGCCATCCTGAAGATATGGATGTTCAACAGAACAACAAACATCTGATTATTCCGAAAAGTGTTGAGGTATACGAGATTTACGGACCATACTTTTTCGGTGCCGGAAATCAGTTCGAGGAGTTGATGGCCAACATGGGAAGTCGACCCAAAGTACGTATTATTCGTATGCGTAAGGTGCCATTTGTCGATTCAACGGGCATATACAACCTTACTACCCTTTGTAAGCGATCGCAGCAGGAAGGCATACAGGTTGTGTTGTCGGGTGTCCGTCCCAAGGTGGAAGAGGTATTGGATAAAGCAGGTTTCAGAGAATTGTTGGGCGAGGAAAATATATGCAATCACATCAACTTAGCTTTGGAACGTGCCAAACAGATTGTCAATGGGTGATGGTTTATTGAGATGACTTAAAGTTTTGTGTGTCATTCTGAAATATTATACTCAATCCATGTTCCATTCACAACAAAGGACCACTCTTTTTAGGGATGGTTTGATAACGAATCATTTAGTTGTTCATGGATCATAAATATCTATTGTCTTCTATATTCTACGGAATCGTTATTTCAAGCGTAATTTAGCGCAAGGTTATAGTTATTCACCCAGTTTCGTCATGTGGTATCCCAAAGCCTTCAGTTCAATAGCTGATCCAAATAAATAGAATTGGTGTAAAGCGTCCACGACAGCGTGGAAAGCTTCCTTTGTCCCTGGTTCTATTTGCATATGTATGATTTCAAGATTGATCTTCTCTGCACATTCGATGACCAAATTCTGCAGTTCCTTCGCAGCATCATGATCAAGCATCAATACCTTTTCGAGGATGTAATCGTCGAGATGATCAAAATCAATACGGTCACGCAGATAGATATAAAGATTTTCCACCTTACTATATAGTTCCCAATCCAGATCCCAATATTTGGCAACAGCCATCCCAATATACATCATCCAGCCGAAAACAGCCGTGGGGTATTCGTTAAACTCCCTGATGGCATCAGGCATAAATGCCGCTATGATCTCAGACCATTTTTCTTCTATATCGGGTGCTTCCGGAAAGTGTTCATCAATTTTATCTTTCGATAACAAGTAAAGCGATAATGTAATTTGGAACTGTTGCTCCAACGCATTATCATTCATTTCGTTATTCTGTGCCATTATCTTTTAATTAAAAAATGATTCAATGTTCAACTGCTGGATAAAAAAGAAGCGACCATATATCGTGTTTCCAGAAAAGCGACAGTAGCATCAATGGAATCGTTGATATATGTTGCCTGGTCTATCTCACCGTGCAGATGTTTCTCATCCAAAAAGATAAAAAGTCCAAGTAATAATTTGCTTGGACTTTCATATCTTAAATATTAGGTTGTACCAAAAATCGTTATGTTACGAAGACCTTATGCCATTTTTACAGAAATGGCTTCCTTTATTTTTGCTTCCAGTTCTTCGCAAAGCTCAGGATTATCTTTCAACAATACTTTCGTAGCATCCCTTCCTTGTGCCAGTTTAGAGCCGTTGTATGAATACCAGGAACCACTTTTCTGAACGATGCCATATTCAACTCCAAGATCAACTATCTCACCGATTTTAGAAATGCCTTCTCCGAATGTTATTTCAAACTCTGCTTTTCTGAAAGGAGGCGCAACCTTGTTTTTAACTACTTTGACACGAACTTGGTTACCAACGATCTGGTCGCCATCTTTTAAGCTGGTTACCTTTCGGATATCCAGACGTACCGAAGCATAGAACTTCAATGCATTTCCACCTGTTGTTGTTTCAGGGTTACCAAACATGATACCAATCTTTTCGCGCAACTGGTTGATAAAGATGCAACAGGTGTTCGTTTTGCTGATGGTAGAGGTGAGCTTTCTAAGCGCCTGACTCATCAAACGTGCCTGTAGACCAACATTGCTGTCACCCATATCACCTTCAATTTCTTTCTTCGGCGTCAGGGCTGCCACAGAGTCGATAACCACGATATCGATTGCAGAAGAACGAATCAGCTGGTCAGCTATTTCCAAAGCCTGTTCTCCGTTGTCGGGCTGAGAAATCCAAAGGTTGTCTACATCAACACCTAACTTGGCTGCATAGAAACGATCAAAAGCATGTTCTGCATCGATGAATGCTGCGATGCCACCTGTCTTTTGTGACTCTGCAATGGCATGAAGTGCTAAAGTTGTCTTTCCGGATGATTCAGGGCCATAGATCTCAATGACTCTGCCTCTTGGATAACCTCCTACGCCGAGCGCTACATCCAAACCGAGGCTGCCGGTAGAGATGACGTCAACATTTTCTACTTGTTCGTCGCCTAATTTCATGATGGAGCCTTTGCCAAAATCTTTCTCGATTTTGCTCAATGCTGCCTGAAGGGCTTTTAATTTACCTTCATTAGGGTTATTATTTTCTTCTGTTGCCATCTTTTATTGCTTTATTAATTTCACGATTGAATGAGATAAATTTCTTGTTGACTGATTTCGGGTTATGAAAGCTCCAGATCGCCATCAAAGACCTCATGCCAAGGAAGTCCTTGTTTGTTGAGCTGTTCCATGAATGGGTCTGGATCAAAGTCCTCTACGTTCCAAACACCCGGCTTCTTCCAAATTCCTTTGATAAACATCATCGCTCCAATCATTGCCGGTACACCGGTTGTGTAGCTTACACCTTGCATGCCAGTTTCTTTATATGCCTCTTGATGCTTGCAGTTGTTGTATACATAATAGGTCTTTTCTTGCCCGTCTTTAGTACCCCGAATGCGACAGCCGATACTGGTCTCGCCATCGTAGTTCTCGCCAAGTTCCTGGGGATTAGGCAAAACAGCTTTCAAGAACTGCAGCGGAACAATATTTACTTTTACTTTTTTACCAGAACCGTCGGCTACCTCTGCCTCATATTCAACTTCGTCAATTCGTGACATACCGAGGTTTTGAATCACGTCAAGGTAAGTAAGATATTGCTGACCAAAGGTCATCCAGAATCGCGCTTTTTTGATGCTAGGATAATTCTTGACCAAACTTTCCAGCTCCTCGTGATGCATCAGATAGCTTTCACGCGGGCCGATATTGGGATAGCTGATAGGCTGGTGAACCTCGAGCGGTTCTGTCTCAATCCATTTCCCATCTTGATAATAAAGTCCCTTTTGCGTTATTTCGCGGATGTTGATTTCCGGATTGAAGTTAGTCGCAAAAGCCTTGTGGTGGTTACCTGCATTACAGTCAACGATATCAAGGTTGTGAATTTCGTCAAAGTGGTGTTTGGCTGCGTATGCTGTGAAGATACCGCTCACTCCTGGATCGAATCCACAACCCAGGATGGCCGTCAATCCAGCTTTCTCAAACTTCTCCTTGTATGCCCATTGCCAAGAATACTCAAAGTGAGCTTCCTCTCTTGGTTCGTAGTTGGCCGTATCGAGGTAGTTACACCCGCATGCCAGACAAGCCTCCATGATGGTTAGGTCCTGATATGGCAAAGCCAGATTGATGACGAGTTCAGGCTTGTAGTCATTCAACAAGGTTTTCAACTGTTCGACATCGTCAGCATCCACCTGAGCGGTCTTGATGTCTGCTTGGTAACCTTTGTCATGAATAGCTTTCACAATCTCGTCGCACTTTTCTTTACGACGGCTGGCAATCATGAATTCTGTAAAGGTATCGTTGTTTTGAACGATTTTAAAAGCGGCAACGGTAGCCACGCCACCGGCGCCAATCATTAGTACTTTTCCCATATGAAGTCTCCACCGACCCCTTTTTGGAAGGGGAGTGCCACGCGGGGACACGCTTTTTTGACACGTTTCTTTGTTGTTATGTTTAATGTTTATTTGTTTAGTTCACTGCTTTGGATGCCCAGTGCACTCATCAATGAAAAGCCGAGGATCTCTTGTTTGAAATTTCCACCAGGTAGAGGCTGCATGGCAAACACCGTGACATGCTTCTCTTCATCTACTTGGCGAAGTGCATGGCGCAGGTTGTCATATCCGTTGTCTGTATCAGAAACAATCATGATGCGTTTTACTTCTTTCAGATTGCTTATGGTATTGACTACATCAATCAGAAATTCCTCTTTCTCCACAAGTTCGCTTTCAACAGGCAGTGTGTACATCATAAACTCGCCCAGCTTGTCATGAAATGCTTTCTCGTGCAGTTCTTCCTGATAGCTTGCAGGTTGGAAATTCTGTAATTGTTGCTGATGTTTGTCGTGAATGAAAACCACACTTGTGTGCTGGTCACCCTCACGAACTCCTCCGTCAAGGGCGATGCAGTCAATCCAGTGAGCCAAATCGGCATTAGGAATGCGTCGTCCAATCATCCGTTCAAAATTGACGATCAGGTTGAATGCTACCTTACCGATGTAGTCGGCATCGACAATCATCACATTTTCGGGCCATTTTCCGATATTCAGTTTTTCATTCATATTTGCAAAGATACATTAAAGTTGTCGAAAAGACAAAATAATGATTTGTTTTTCCCTGAAAACGCAAGGACAAAAACCAAAATTTGTTGGTGTGTGTGCAGATATATTTGTTATCTTTGTAGTAGCAACAAACACAAAATAAAATGAAAACGATTTTAGATGGTCGTCCTGGATTGAAAAAGGTCATTGACAATACTGCTGAAGTGGCAGGCTATCTGTGGCAAAACGGATGGGCAGAGCGGAATGGTGGCAATATTACCGTAAACATCACAGAATGGGTTGATGACGAGATGAAGGCACTGCCGGCCATCAGCGAGGTGGAGCAGATTGGCATGCAGTTACCTTTTCTCAAGGGTTGTTATTTCTTTTGTAAGGGAACCGGGAAACGTATGCGTGATCTGGCGCGATGGCCCATGGAGAATGGATCGGTGATTCGCATCCAGGACGATTGTTCTAGCTATGTCATTATTGCTGACAGTCCCGTTGCCCCTACGTCTGAGTTGCCCTCTCATCTAAGTATCCACAACCGTTTGATCGAGAAGGGTAGCAACTATAAGGCTACCGTTCACACACATCCCATAGAGTTGATTGCCATGAGCCACAGTAAGGCTTTTCTAGGAAAAGATGTACTCTCTGATATTTTGTGGAGCATGATACCGGAAACAAAAGCATTTTGTCCGCTTGGTTTAGGCATTGTTCCGTACGAATTGTCTGGAAGCGTGAAGATCGCCGATGCCACTCAACGCGAGTTGGAGGAATACGATGTGGTGTTGTGGGAAAAACGCGGTGTATTTGCCAAAGGGCTCGATGTGATGGATGCCTTTGACCAGATTGATGTACTGTCGAAGAGTGCCAAGATATACATCAATGCCAAGTGCATGGGCTTTGAACCTGAAGGCATGACTCAGGAACAGATGAAAGAACTGTCTGACGTGTTTCATCTGCCGAGGTAATCATTGCTTATACTTTTTGAAATATACTCAATCGTGTAAGTGAATCCTGTTGACTCTGTCACGATTTTGGTTGATTGAAAAAATAAGGCAATATTCTTTATATTATGAAAAAACATGACAGTTATTGCATATGATAATTCGACCTGTTCTGCCAAATAGCTATAATGAACTATTGCAATGATACATGATGTTACAAATTCTTTATATTTAATAACGATTTTGTTGATATTTCAGAGTTATATTTTTTTGCTTGAAAAACCGATAGTTTTGCTTTGCAATTCGGTACATATTGACCTTCAAAAACATGCTTTTTGCAGTTTGAATCCAATGCTTTCATTTTGCAATCTTATTCAGAAGATGAGTTGATTGAATTATTTTTACAAATTGATATTCTGATACTAGAATGCTCAAGGGGAAAATCTTTACTTTAATTATTGAAAACTCCTCTTTTTTATTCTCTTAAAATGCAAAACAAAAACTCGTCTGCTTTTTCGCACCATGATTTCTTATGTGTAATTTTTATCAGGTATCAAAAAACAAAAAGAGGATGTGTCTGTTTTGACACACCCTCGAACTTCCGAAGAAAAAGCCCGGCCATATAGAAGTCGGGCTTTATTAATTCCTATCATCCTTCAATACCATACACCAATTAGAGAAAAAGTAAAACGTCATAATTACTCGTTAGACTCATTTCGAGTTCTCTTAACAACCCAATAATCACGTATCGGCATATGGTGTGGTAATGCATTGAATATTAACCGTTTAGAGCCTATTAAACAAACTCGATGATATTGCCATGCAAACCCAATGATATTGTCGTTCGATTTCAACCATATTGTCTCTCAATATCAAGGCTATTGTCAATTCATACATATGACCTTTAAAAGTAAGCGTCAAAAAAATCATCGACTCGGCATCATATTACAGATGTCGAGTCGATAACTGTATGTTTGATTCTCAATGTTGAAGTTTATTATTTAACGATCATCTTTTCGTGATTGACAATGTACACACAAGGTTGCAAGTCTTTCATCGCCTCAAACTTAATAACGTTTGATCGTATAAGCCTGCCGTCGATTGTATAGACATTGA
>CALNBT010000013.1 GCA_937874345.1 uncultured Prevotella sp. | reverse complement strand
TTCTGATAGAAATATCAAGAAGGCTCTCTCTTTTTGTGTGCATATGGCTGAAGGGTGTATCGGCCCGAAGGGGAAAGGAAAGTTTGACGTTAAACTTAATCACAATTGTAGTTCATACTTGTATAAGGTGGAGCATAAGATTTAATCAGATGTTGTGCCAGCAAAATAAAACGGTGCGTGAATATCATTATATATTCACGCACCGTTTTATTTGTTCAGATTTATCTAGTTTTGTTGTATTATTTGGTTACCATTGATGTTTCAATGCATATTTGACTAGCAAGATGAGTACCGGAACTTCGATTAGAGGTCCTATGACGGCTGCAAAGGCTTCACCTGAGCTTATACCAAATACGGCAATTGATACAGCAATAGCTAGTTCAAAATTATTTCCAGTCGCGGTGAAGGCTATCGATGCCGATTTATCGTACGTAACACCCAAGCGTTTCGTAAACCAGAAGGAAGAAAAGAACATGATAGCGAAATATAATACCAACGGTATTGCCACTAATAACACGTCAAAAGGCAATTTTACGATGTATTCACCTTTATATGAGAACATAACGAAAATCGTAAATAGAAGCGCAATGAGTGTTATTGGACTAATCTTTGGTACAAAGTGATCGTAATACCAGTTATTTCCTTTTGTTTTACGGAGAATAGACCTAATCGTAAAACCTGCAACAAATGGTATTCCTAGATAAACGAGCACGCTTTTGGCAATCATAGACATCGTTATTTTTCGGACTGCATCGGTCGAAGGGAGTCCAATCCAATCTGGAAATATTGCAATAAAGAAATAGGCATAGACAGCATAAAACAAAACTTGGAAAAAACTGTTAAGTGCCACAAGACCTGCACCATATTCGCTGCTTCCTTTAGCAAGGTCGTTCCATACCAACACCATGGCGATACAGCGTGCAAGACCAATCATAATAAGACCGTACATGTATTCGGGGTAAGCAGAAAGAAATATCGCTGATAATGTAAACATCAGTATCGGACCAATAATCCAGTTTAGGACCAAGGAAGTAGCAAGTACTTTTTTGTTGGCAAACACTTTGCCTAATTCTTCATATTTGACCTTAGCTAGAGGTGGAAACATCATCAAGATTAGTCCTACTGCTAGTGGGATATTTGTGGATCCTACTTCAAAATATCCCCAGAATTTTACTATTCCAGGGAAAAGATAGCCCACACTAACACCGATAAACATCGCCAGGAAGATCCACAGTGTCAGATATCGGTCTAAAAAAGCCAGTTTTTTCATATTGTCAATCATTTTGAGATTCATTTATATTTGATACTAACCTAAAGAATAGCATTGATGGAATCTCTACGTACCAAGGCTTCTTCTAATCATTCGTGTAACATTAATCTTCGCAACAGCATTTTGGCAACTCTTGCTTCTTGATTTCTTCAATATAGAATGCGTAAAATCGGTTTTTAATCTCATTTCTTATACGCCGGAATTCGTTCAACACAAAATCCTCACTGCCAGTGACAGCTGCAGGATCGTCAAAGCCGATATGCAAGCGATGCTTTACCTTGCCCGCAAATGCAGGACAGGTTTCATTTGCTCCTCCACAAACAGTAATAACATAATCCCAATCTTTATCCAAATATCTTTCCACACTTTTGGGATAAGCATCACTGAGGTCTATACCAACTTCTTCCATCACAGCAATAGCATTCTCATTAACTTTTTCCGCAGGTTCAGTACCCGCAGAGAAGACGCCCAATTGATGATCAAACGAAGATAGGAAACTTTGTGCCATTTGACTGCGGCAACTATTTCCGGTACATAGAATTAATATTTTCATATACTTTTATAAAATTACATTATATAGATACCCCAATAATATGATAAACAGAGAAACAGTTCCAAAGAAAATTCCAATCAAACGCCATGTCATTACTTTTTTGAGAAGTGTAGCCTCTGGTAGTGACAGTCCTACTACAGCCATCATAAAAGCTAGAGCAGTACCTATAGGAACACCTTTTGATACAAAAACCTCGATGATGGGTACAATCCCTGCCGCATTCGCATACATGGGAACTCCCAAAACCACTGAAAGCGGCACTGCATACCACGAATTATTGGACATATAGTGTTGGAAAAAGCCTTCCGGAACAAAACCGTGAATAGCTCCTCCGATGGCTATGCCAATGATGACATAGATGAGTACACCTTTAACAATGCCCCATGCATCTTTCAATATACCAGGTAACCGGTGGATAAATTTCACATGGTCGGCTTCCCACTTGGCCGCTTCAGTATCAGAAGATTTTTGGAGATTCTTTACCCAATCGCTCAGATAATTTTCCAGTTTCATTTTTCCTAATACAAATCCGCCAACCATTCCAAGTAGCATCCCGCTGACAACATAAATGATTGTGATCTTCAAGCCAAACGTACCTAAAAACATTGCTACCGCTACTTCGTTCACAAGTGGAGAAGTAATCAGAAATGCGAAAGTGACCCCAAGAGGTATACCGCCTTTTACAAAACCGATAAACAATGGTATTGAAGAGCAGGAACAAAACGGAGTGACTGCCCCGAATAGCGAAGCAAAAAAGTATTGTAGTCCAAACAACCGATGGGTCGTAAGATAAGTACGCAATCGTTCAACTGGAAAATAGGCATTGATCACTCCCATGATCGAACTGATGACGAACAGAAGAATGAGAATCTTCGTCGTATCGTAAAAGAAAAAATTGATAGCTGTACCTAAATGTGTTTGCGCATCAAGCCCAAGCAAATTGTAAGATAGCCAATCGGCAAATTCTTGTAACATAATATATGATACTGTTTCTTCTATCAATAAACCGTAATGTGTCAAAAGATATCTGCTCAGTTGGATTGTATCAAAAGAATTTGATTCAACCATTTCAGTGCAAAAATCAATTACCCCATTTGTTTATTAAAAGATGAACTTATTTTCGCCCTATTAAATGCAGCAGATTTTGTGCTTGCATTTTCGAACAGAAATGAGTTATGAACTTAATTATTTAGTGTCAATAATTTTCTTACTTCGCTCTCTGTGATTTTTCCTTTCGCAACAACCTTTCCATCTATTACCAAAGCAGGAAGAGACATTACATTATACGACATGATTTTCTCCAAATCTTCTTCCTTTTCCAAATTCGCATCGATATCTAACTCTTTGATTACTTTCTCTACCGATGCGTAAAGTGCCTTGCAATTACTGCAACCTGTTCCTAAAACTTTAATTTCCATTGTATGTTATTTAAAATATAATCTTTCATCATTTATTATTGTACAATATTGTAATTCGTAAAACAACGAACAAA
The DNA here is from genome assembly GCA_937874345.1 of uncultured Prevotella sp. Lineage (GTDB taxonomy): Bacteria > Bacteroidota > Bacteroidia > Bacteroidales > Bacteroidaceae > Prevotella. The sequence goes on along the minus strand of CALNBT010000013.1, from coordinate 5,535 downwards.
AGGTGCAAAAAAAGAGACGCTCTAACAGCTATCGTTATTCTTGCAAATACATTGTCCCATAAAGTCATTAAACAATTTCTGAGCAATCTTCCAATTCTCTTTATTGATACAATATCTCACCTTTGGCGTTTCTATCTCACCTTGTATCAATCCGGCATTTTTCAGTTCCTTGAGATGCTGAGAAACAGTAGCTTTGGCAATAGGAAGTTCTTCGTGTATGTCACCGAAGAAACAGGTGTCCTGCTTTGCCAAAAACTGCATGATTGCAATTCGGGCAGGATGACCTAAAGCTTTCGCAAATCTGGCTATTTGTTCTTGATTTACCGAATATTTCTTCTCGTTTTCCATTTTCTTTGTGGATATAGTTCGCAAAACTACGAACAATTTTTAAAACATCCAAATTTCAGATTAAAAATTTGCGATCATTTAATACCCTTATGTAGCTAGTCAAGAATATTCCAGGATAATACCTGAATGATGGATCAGTAGCAGTTCGACAAATTTCAATGATTGACACAATTTGGTCCAGTGTAAACCGATGATGCCTATCAACTGAATGACTAAACAGTATCACGTCACTGATCACATTCTTCAATACGATTTTTTTTGTATGATTCAGAAATCGAAGTTGGGAACTTTTGGACATAAATGTATATTTAAAATGAATCTTATGCTTTCATGACACTGATTACTTGCCGTCATCGTATTTAAAGGATCAACTAGCTACCTTTTCTTGGAAATTTTGTCTATATTTGTTTCGCATTACTGTTTAAGATGACGCAATGGTTTGAAAAATATCACTATTGGACAAAGCGAATATGGTTATATTTGTGTCGTTGTCGCTATGTACACGGATTTGGCATTCAGTCGCCAACCGCGTATCACTTTCTGCGTTACGTAATCAATGAGCCCTATGCGTATTATGCTTATTCCGACTTAAAAGAAAGGTTTCCACACGAAAGCAGGCTTCGTTACAAGCTTTGTGAGTTGTATTTTAGATTATCAAACTTTGCGCAGGCGAGCCAATGGGCTGTGTGTTTGCCTCATCAAAATTTGTACGAATCATATATCCAGGCAGGATGCCATCATTCCAAGGTGGTAAATGATATATATGGAAAGGATGAGGGTCAAGAATCAATCTCGGATGTGTTGTTGATTACATCAGACAATTCTGGGAAGACCTTGTTTGAAGCATTTGCCAATCATGCCGGCTCTTTATCTATCTTAATCGTTGAAGATATCCATGCAACGAAAGATACTCGACAGATATGGCATCAAATGCTTGATGACCCTCGAACAGTTGTTACGTTCGATTTGTATTATTGTGGTATAATTTTTTTCGATCATAGCAAAAACGAACAACATTATATGGTACATTTTTAAATATTATCAAGATGAAAATTTATACGAAAACCGGTGATGACGGTACAACGGGATTGATTGGAGGTGAAAGGGTCAAAAAAAGTGACTTACGGATCGAGACATCGGGAACCGTTGACGAGCTCAATTCACATCTGGGTTTACTGAATGCCTTGATGGATGATCAACAAGACAAGACTTTCGTTGAGGGCATCCAGTCGAATTTGTTCGTTATAGGAAGTCATCTTGCGTCTGCCGACAGTCATCCCGAATATGCTGCACGTTATATTTTAATGAGTGATGTCGTAAAAGAACTTGAAATCGAAATAGACAATATTGTGGCTGAAATCCCTCAGCAAACCACTTTTCTATTGCCTGGAGGATGTGTACCGGCAGCTCAGGCACATGTCTGCAGAACCGTTTGCCGACGAGCAGAACGCCGCATGATACAATTGCAAGAAACACAAAAAATCCAAGCAGATATGCTGCTTTACATGAATCGTTTGTCCGACTATCTCTATGTTCTTGCCCGTAAACTCAACTTTCATCATAATGTAATTGAAAAAAAGTGGGAATTTACTTGCAGATAATGTAAAAATGTCTATTTTTGCACGCATAACTAACGAATTGTAATTTTATTGACTATGTATTGGACACTAGAACTTGCTTCAAAATTGGAAGATGCCCCTTGGCCCGCAACAAAGGATGAACTAATTGACTATGCCATTCGTTCAGGAGCACCATTAGAAGTGTTGGAGAATTTGCAGGAAATTGAGGATGAAGGCGATGTTTACGATAGTATCGAAGACATTTGGCCAGACTATCCAACAAAAGATGATTTTCTCTTTAACGAGGATGAGTATTGATTTACTCAAACGGCTGACTTTTCATTTATTGATCGCTTAAGTCCATTGACAAAGCAATATGACTGAATCCCAACTATCATGAAAAACGAAGGCTGGGATTCAGTTTTTTTTACCTTGATTTCATTTTCAGCTCGTCATAAAGAAGAACCGCAGTATTCCATTCAGAAAGAGATTACATGTGTTTTCCACACGTCGTTTGTAATACAGCCATTGTTCTTAATATATATTTTTGGACAGCACCATCACAAAACCATGCATATTGACCAGTAAAGTCAATGATTTTGCCAATCGATATCCAGGATATTGCGAAACAATCTTGATGGGTTTGAAAATTGTCCTGCCCACCGTTGTAAAGCTTAACGATAAAAGCAGTTCATCGACATTGTTCTTTCAAAAGTCTAGCTGGTAAAGACATGCAGCGATTGCTAACGATTCTTCATTCTAATTTCATACATTTACAGCGCAATCTTCACATTGTTTACCGAACTTTGTCAAGATCATTAGATTCAAACATTCATCAATTCAAATAATATGAAAATGATTTTAAAGCGAATGCTGTTGTGCATCTTTGTAATAAACCTTTGGTTGATGGGGTATGCACAGACGTCTCTGCCGGTAACGTTGCCCAATGGTTGGAAACTGACACCTGCAGGAAAGAATTTGCCCTTGGGAGATCTGCCCCTAAACATGGCTCTTTCACCTAATGGACGCTGGATGGCTGTTACCAACAATGGGTATGGAAGGCAGTGTATCAAGATGTTTGATACGAAAAAAGAAATAGAAGTGGCTGATCAGACCATTCATGCCAGTTGGTATGGACTCTGTTTTTCACCCAATGGTCGTTATCTCTATGCCTCAGGAGGTAATGATAACCAAATCAATTTCTATCAGGTGAGCAAAGCAGGAAAGATACAGCTTGCCGACAGTATTGTTATGGGCAAGAAATGGCCAAAACGTATTTCTCCTTCAGGTATTGCCGTTCAGCCGAAGAGTGGCGACTTATATGTTGTAACACGTTGGGACAACTCCATGTATATATATCAACCTCAAACTAAGAAACTGCTCAAAAAGGTTGATTTGGGTGGTGAAGGTTATCAGATTATCATGCAGTCGGATGGCAGATATGCCTATGTATCCTGTTGGGGAAGCGACCAGGTAAAGGTTTGGGATGTTGCTCGTGCTGAATGGATGGCAGAGATACCGGTTGGAAGTCATCCCAACGAAATGTGCCTGGACGAAAAAAACAACCGGCTATTTGTAGCCAATGCAAATGATAACAGCGTGTCGGTGATCAACCTAATGCAGCGTCGTGTTGAGGAAACATTGAATGCATCGCTGTTTAGTGAGTCTCTTTCCGGCAGTACTACCAATGGCCTGTGTTTACTGGCGCATGGTAAACAGCTCGCCATTGCCAATGCAGACAACAACTGCCTGGCTTTGTTCGATGTTTCTGCTCCAGGTCAAAGCCGCTCTTTAGGCTTTATTCCTGTAGGTTGGTACCCCACCAATGTGAAGGCTGTTAAAAACAAACTGTGGGTAACAAATGGCAAGGGGTTGAGTTCGATGGCCAATCCATACGGTCCCAGTCCTGTTGATCGACGCGAAAAAGTAGAACATCACAAGGGCGATGCCGACCAAACCAAGGGCATACAGTATATTGGCGGTTTGTTTTTGGGGGCCATGTCTATTATTGATGTTCCCAACGAGACGCAATTACAGAAATATACCAGTCAGGTGTTTGACAACACCCCATACAACAAGAAGAAAGAGTTAGTCTCTGACTGTGAGCCTGGCAACCCAATCCCTCGTGCTGTGGGCGAGAAAAGTCCCATCAAATACGTGTTTTATGTCATTAAGGAGAACCGTACTTACGATCAGGTGCTAGGTGATATACAGAAAGGCAATGGTGATCCAAGCCTGACATTGTTTGGTAGGGAGATTACACCCAATCTGCATCAGATAGCCGAATCGTTTGTGTTGCTCGATCATTTCTTTGTCAATGCAGAGGTTAGTTGTGATGGTCACAATTGGACCACCGGGGCTTATGCGAACGATTATCTTGAAAAGACATGGCCTACAAATTATAGTGGGCGCGGAGATGTTTATTCGGGTGAAGGAGGTCATCGCATGGGAAATAACAAGAGTGGCTTTATTTGGGATTTGTGCCAGAAATATGGTGTCAGTTATCGTACCTATGGCGAATTTGTTTCGCGTCAATCGAAGAAGGTTAACGGGGAGAAGACAGAGCAAATGCTTGTTCCAACAATTCCATCTTTGGCCGGTCATCTCTGTCCTCATTTCGAGCCTTTTTCGCTGTCGGTCCGTGATACGGTGAGATATCGTCAGTGGGAAGCCGACTTCGATTCATTGTTGGTCATAGGGCAGGTGCCACGTTTCAATACTGTTCGATTTGGCAACGACCATACTGAAGGTATGAGGCTCGGCCGTCCTACGCCTTTTGCCCACGCGGCTGATAATGATCTGGCTTTAGGCATGTTCCTTGAACATCTGAGTCATTCGCCTATATGGAATGAAACAGCAGTCTTTATCGTTGAAGACGATGCCCAAAATGGCGCAGACCACATAGATGCACACCGCAGTACAGCTTATGTAGCCGGTGGATTTGTCAAACGCAATTATGTGGACAGTACACCTTATACTACGACTTCCATCATTCGTACGATGGAATTGATTTTAGGTCTGCCCCCAATGACACAGTATGATGCTTCGGCTCGAACCATGTGGAGATGCTTCGACACCAATGCAGTCTCAACACCCTATAATCACTTGCCAGCAAAGGTTTCCCTGGATGATGTAAACCTAAAACGGGATAAATGGCAGGCCATGTCCGAAAAGTATGATTTTAACACGGAAGACAATGTGCCTGATGTGGAATTCAATCAAGTGTTGTGGCATGGTATCAAGGGTGAAAAGGCTGTCTATCCATCCCTTCGACGCTCAGCATTCCTGACTTATTCCAAATCAGGCGAGGATGATGACGATTAAACTGAAAATATTAACGGCACGAAACCTTTCAAGATTTAGATCAGATGAAGATTCCGTGCCGATAAAAAATTAGCTAGCGTTCGGGTGCTTTAAAAGAAAGGCACGACAAATTCGCTGTTTTTATTTTCTACAATCACCTTGTTCATATTATATTGTATGGTAACAAGGTGATTTTCTGTATCCATCGTGAAGGCGTCCATGCCCTGTCCAAGCGGGATGAAACTTGGAATCTGAGCTTGTGTATAAGGTCTTGCCGCTTCGTTGTGCGCTGCCTCAACGTCAGAGATAGGCAACCGGATACCCA
>CALNBT010000012.1 GCA_937874345.1 uncultured Prevotella sp. | reverse complement strand
TGCAATAATCTCCTTCATGATTTGTTATCAACTCGAAAAGTTTAATGAATGATGTATTTTATATACCTTACTCTAACGCTGCTTTTACTATTTCAACACAAAAGTCTTTTTCAATGTCAGCTGATCTGAAGCATTTCCGACCAACACTTCAAACTCTCCAGGTTCGGATATCCATTGAGCTATTCTGTCATCATAGAAACTAAGAGCAGAGGAATCAATTGAAATGGTAACATCTTTGTTCTCACCTGGTTTCAAAAATACCTTACTAAAGCCTTTTAACTCTTTTTGAGGTCTTGGCAGAGAACATTTTAAATCGCTGATATAGAGTTGAACGACTTCAGAGCCAGCTACCTTTCCCTGATTAGACACATTGACCTTAACTGAAATTTGACCATCCTTTGTCATCTGCAGTGCACTCAATCGCAAATTAGACAACTTAAAAGAAGTATAGCTTAGTCCATGTCCGAAAGCAAAAAGAGGTTTTGATTTTACTTTGTCTACCCAGCGATATCCAACAAAGATGCCTTCTTTATATTCTTCATCAATAATCTTTTTATCCGCACGCCATGTTCCAGGGTAAGTATTCAACTGATGTGCTGGAATATCCTTTAATTCCTTAGCCCAGGTAAATGGCAGTTTACCGGAAGGATTGGAATCCCCAACGAGTATAGAAGCCAGTGCTTCACCGGTCTGAGAACCAAGATACCAAGCTTGAAGGATGGCAGGAACCTCATTAATCCATGGCATGGCAACAGCGTTTCCGGATATATTGACATAGACAAAGTTTTTATTGACCTTTGCCAAAGATGAAATGACATTGTCCTGATGATACGGCAATTCATAAGATTGGCGGTCGGTACCTTCACAGTCCTGGTTGGAACTTTTGTTCAATCCACCAAAGAATATGACATAATCAGCATGTTTTGCCTTCTCTACAGCCTCCGCTATCAGCTGTTCGGAGGAACGATTTTCTGCAAGGTTCTGCCCAGTAGTGACACCATTGTAATCCCCAGTAACGTCACCTACATAACCTCTAGCATATTCAATTTTTACCTGATTTCCTAAGCGAGCTTTCAAACCATCCAACGGAGATACCTCACGCTGAACCTTTAATGATGAGCTGCCGCCACCAACAGTCATCATCTTGATAGCATTTTCACCAACAACTAACACGGTCATTGTCTTATTCAATTGGATAGGTAGAACGTTCTTGTCGTTTTTCAATAAAACAATTCCCTCTTCCCCAATCTTTTTTGCCGCATCATAATGTGATTCAGAGCAAAGAAATCCTTGTTTAGGAGTTTCATCCATCGTTGTGCGGTAAAACAACCTCAAGACTCTTCTCACCTTTTCGTTCAACTCTTTCGTTGAATATTTACCATCATTGATCAGTCTCTGATAAGGCAATGCCATAAAATAATTGTCGTATGCATTCGTGGCACCGCTTTTCAAACCATCTGTCCATGTACCGAATTCCATGTCCAAACCATTATTGATAGCCTGTTCCGTATCATGTGTACCGCCCCAGTCGCTCACCACAACTCCGTCATATTTCCAGTCATGTTTCAGAATATCATTGAGTAAGTACTGATTATGACAATTGTGTTGGTCCTTATATAGATTATAGGCCCCCATAATGCCCCATGTCTTTCCTTCTTCTACGGCAGCTTTGAAAGCTGGCAAATAGATCTCGTGTAAGGCTCTGTCATCAACAATGACATTCACCTGATTTCGATAAGTTTCATCATTATTCAGTGCATAATGTTTTACGCAAGCTGCAACTCCCATCGATTGTAGTCCTTGAATATAAGGTACTACCATTTTTGAAGACAGATAAGGATCCTCGCCCAGATATTCAAAGTTACGACCATTGATAGGTGTTCTGTTGATATTGACCCCTGGACCCAATATCATGTTCTTGCCGCGATATCGTGCTTCCTCACCAAGGCTCTTACCATAAAGTAGCGACATTTCAGGATTCCAAGTAGAAGCAAGGCAGGTCAAGGCGGGAAAGGCGATGCAGGAATCATTGGATTGTCCAGCCTGCTCCCATTCGTCCCACAACACATCTGGGCGAACTCCATGAGGACCGTCATCTGTCCAAAAATCAGGAAAGCCTAAGCGGGGTATTCCTGCAGAAGAAAACTTGCTTTGCGCATGAATGACCCTTATCTTCTCTTGCAGTGTCATACGAGACAAAGCATCTTCAACACGATCCTCCAAAGGCCTGCTAGCATCTAGATAAATTGGTCTCTGGGCACTTGTACCAATTGCCATGGTGGCTATTAGAAAACTACTCAATAAGATTCTCTTCATATCTATAAGTTTTTGTTATTTGTATCTGTTGTATAAGGTTGTGATAATTTTCCTTTATTACCTAAAACGAATATTTGAAGTGTAACAATGTTGCTAAAGATTCTTTTGAAGAAGACTATCAACAATTCATAACTACATCAATCAAACAAACGTTATTTTGTAAATATAATTATCTCTATATGTTATTTATTTGAAGGTCAAGCCCAGTGAATGGATATAGCTTTCTTGTGGGATGCAATTCTCACAACGACTGTTGTGAATATATTCCATCAGCAACTTCATGGCCTTGGCTTGATCGGGGCGCGCCTTGCGAATCAACTCAAAGGTAGAACGATCTGCCTCGGCAAATTTAACGATAACCGAATCCCATTCAGCCGGACGAAGGATACCGTTGAAGCATGAATTATCGATTTTCTTATATGGCCAAAAGGTATAACCTATATTATTGTCGACCATCATCTTGCACAATCTGGCTTGCCATTCATCAGAATTATGTCCCGTTTCTCCCATATACATTGGAAGCTTTGTTTTATCACGAAAATCAATAATCTTCTGGAAAGCCTCTTTCTCTGGGGAGCCGCCATACCGATGACAAGTGTACATGATTTTCTTGTCAAAGCTCCAATCCGTAAAAGGATCAAAGTTCCCATTCCATTGTGAGCCTCCCAGCAGAATGATATGCTGATTGTCAACTTTGCGAATAGCTGTAACGGCAAGTTTGTAGAGGGATTCTAATTTGCTGTTAAACTCTTCCACCTTCTCATTAAAATAGGGAGCGATAGGCTCGTTCATCAGTTCATAACCTAAAATAACAGGTTCGTTTTTATAATATGCTGCTATTTTTTGCCAGATAGAACAAAAGAGCTGTTGGCTCGCCTTACTCTCAAACAGCCATGGATAGCCATAGCTATTGTCAATATTGTCGCCGGTTTGACCTCCAGGACAATCATGCATGTCGAGAATCAAAAAAAGATGATTATCCTTGCACCATTTGACAACACTGTCTATCCGAGCAAATCCATCTTGATTCGACTTCAATCCCATATAGTCCTCATCAGTAAACAACTTATAATTGAATGGCAATCGGATTGTGTTTGCACCCGTAGAAGCAATGAACTCTATATCACCCCGGGTAATATAGTTGTCCTTAAACTCTTTCCAAAACAAATCAGCAGCATCTGGCCCCACCATCTGAGAGATCATCTCATCAATCATCCAATAGCAATTGGCTTTCTTAAAACCAAACATGTAGCCTTCTGGATTCAACCAATTGCCTAAATTAGTACCCTTGATAAACAGATTTTCTCCATTTGGTTGTACCAGATTCATACCATCTATCGTAACAAAACGACTAGCCAACTTCGCATTCATTCCAAGAACAAGGAACAATGAAAGCAGTACCAATATGATTTTTCTCATTTGCTTATTTTATTTTAGTTGGTAAACACGCACATAATCAACTTCCATTGTTGCCGGTAAAGCCCGCTCGTCAACACCATGCATGCCTCCCCAATCACCACCCCAAGCTAAATTCAGGATTATATAAAAAGATTTATCAAAAGGCCATGCATCAAGTCCGGTACCATCATTGTCATACTTCAGAAGTTGTTTTCCATCTACAAAGAAGGTCATATTTGCATCATTCCACTCCATCCCGTATGTATGAAAGTCCGATTCAGCTGTTTCTATATTCAATGCTGCATGTTCCAGTGCTGAACCAGAGTTATTGTATTTCGTACAATGAATTGTTGAGGAAACTTCATTAGGAACAACGCCAACTTCTTCCATGATGTCTATTTCACCGTCTCCTGGCCAAGTTGTCGTATTGACTGGCATCATCCAGAATGCAGGCCAAGTACCTGTTCCCTTTGGTAACCTGATTCTAGCTTCAAAGTAACCATATTTCCAACCAGTTTCTCGTTTGGCATAAATGCGACCAGAATAGACCTTTCTATCCTTCTTAAAACAAGTAATTTTCAATGTTCCATCCGATACTGAGACTACATTTTGATTCTTCACATAGTTCTGCAGCTCATGATTCACCCATCCTGCTGGTTTCTTCTCATAAGTCCAATCTGCTTTATTGAGCGAAACTCCGTTAAACTCATCACTCCA
>CALNBT010000011.1 GCA_937874345.1 uncultured Prevotella sp. | reverse complement strand
GCTATAAATAGAATAATACTATTTTAGCACACGTACTACACCGAATACTTACAAGTCTTTGAATTTAACCACAGGCATAAAAGAATTATTTCACTTAAGAGATTGAATTTATTTATATACAGATAAAAAAGTAAACATAGTCATAACCCCCTACCCGATCTCCAAAAAGCAAAGAAAGGTTTACGAATGACAGATGACAGATGCAATGAATCTGTCACCAGGCATCTATCATGCCCAAAGTCCGCTTCAATAAAGGGCTCTCTCTTCAAAAATGACAGATGACAGATTGTTTTAACGAAAACTATGTTTAATGCAGAAATATATAAAAATCCTTACCAACATGCTGACTGAATATACATCATAATGAAAAGATATATAATTTACACTATTTTATTATTTGTTTAATTTTCATTAAATTATTATTTATCAATCAAGAAACATATATTAACATTAATAAGTCATAACAAGTTGCATTTCAAATAATATATGATTATATATATTATATTTTAACATCATTATGACAATATATCCTACAATTATCAACCACATAAAACTTTATTTATCAATTTTGGACACTTTTTGATTATCATTACAAAACTTTATATATATTTGCACAAATGCTATTTTTATTTAAATTATATTTATATTGTTAAACACACTAAGAAAACCAATTATGAAGAGAAAATTAATGATGTTCTTCGTCAGCCTATTTGTTCTAGGCATTGGAGTAATAACATCTCAGACATCCTCAGTCTCAGGTGTTGTTATTTCTGAAGAAGATGGTATGCCTGTTCTGGGTGCAACCATTTTGGTAAAGGGAACAACAATAGGAACTGTAACCGACACTGATGGTAAATTTTTGTTACGTAATCTTCCCTCTGGCGGGGCAGTATTACAAGTCTCATATGTTGGTATGCTTACTCAGGAAGTAATCGCCAAACCTAATATGAGGGTTATTCTGAAAAGCGACACCAAAGTGGTAGACGAAATCGTTGTTGTAGCCTACGGAACAGCCAAAAAATCCTCTTTTACCGGATCTGCAGCATCAATAGGATCGAAAGATCTAGAGATAAGACCTTTAACCAATGCAGCCTCTGTATTAGACGGTGCCGCTCCGGGTGTTCAGGTAGCAGCTGCCAGCGGACAACCAGGAGATTCTCCATCGATCCGTATCCGTGGTTTTGGATCTGTTAATGCATCAAATTCGCCTCTTTATGTGGTTGACGGGTCAATTTACAACGGAGCAATCGGAGATATCAATCCAAATGATATTGAAGCAATCACTGTTTTAAAAGATGCGGCTTCTACTTCATTATATGGTTCAAGCGCAGGAAACGGTGTAATTTTAATTACCACGAAAAAAGCTAAAGAAGAAAATACCGCAGTAAACTTATCAATCACACAAGGTTTTTCTCAAAGGGCAATCAAGGAATACAACCGCATCAATGTAATGGATTATTACCCTTTGCAATGGGAACAACTTAAAAATCAATACATGACCGCTAATAGTTACACAGCCGAAAAAGCAGCTCAGACTGCAACGGCAAACATTTTCGGTCTTTTGATGTACAATCCGTTTAAAGGAGTTGCAAATAACGAGATTGTAGGTATCGATGGCAAATTAAATCCCTCGGCAAATACCTTATTATGGGGCGACGACCTGGATTGGTACGATGAAATGGAAAGAACTGGATATCGCGGTGAATACAATTTGTCTTATACCAATAAAACGAACAAAAGCGACACCTACGTTTCTGTTTCTTATCTGGAAGACAATGGATATGTTATTAAATCGGACTTTGAACGTTTTGCCGGTAGAGCCAATGTTAATGTTTACCCAGTAAAATGGTTTAAAACAGGTCTTAATATTGCCGGAACCCGTACAACTTCGAATACAGCCAATGCAACTGATAACTCATCCGGTTATGCCAACCCATTTATGTTTGCACGCGGAATCGGTCCGATTTACCCGGTCTATTTGCACGATACAACGACAGGTGAATATATATTAGATGAAACAGGAGCTAAACAATACGACTATAGCAGCGTTAGAGCAGGTTCTGCTTATTCAGGACGACATATTGTTGCCGAAACAAACTGGAATCAACGTAAATATACCCGCGACGGACTCAATGCCCGCACTTATCTGGATTTGAATTTATATGACGGACTTACTGCAACTATCAATGCAACACTTGAATCTACAAACTATCGTAACGCAGGATACGACAACAAGCTGGTTGGCGACGGAGCTCCGGCCGGACGTCTGCGTATTGAAAGCACAAGAAGTACCACCTACACCTTCAACCAATTACTTTCTTATGCTAAATCGTTCGATAAACATACAGTTGATGCTTTAATCGGTCACGAAAATTATTCTTACGAATATCAGTATTCATATGCCATGAGACAAGGTCAGATATTGGACGGACTTTATGAAATGGATAATTTCGTAACCATCAACGAGGTAACCTCTTATACTGATACATACAAGAAAGAGGGTTATCTGGGCCGTTTAAACTACAATTACGACGATAAGTATTATGCATCTTTCTCATTTAGACGAGACGGAACTTCCCGATTCCACAAAGATTCAAGATGGGGTAATTTCTGGTCGTTAGGTGCTTCATGGAGAATGGATCAGGAAAGTTTCATCAAAGACCTGAAATGGGTAGACCAGTTAA
>CALNBT010000010.1 GCA_937874345.1 uncultured Prevotella sp. | reverse complement strand
AACAATGAAAAAACTTACTTTATTTGCATTGGTGCTCTTCATGAGCATAGGTGGTCTTGCGCAATCAAAAGTGTATCTGACGAAACGCATCTCACCTGAAGCATTGGTGGCTATCTATCAAGCTGTGGGCCGTCCTGCAAAAGGACGTGTGGCCGTCAAAATCAGTACCGGGGAAGCGGGAAACCCAAACTACCTGAAGCCGACACTGATCAAGAATTTAGTAAATGATGTTCATGGAACCATTGTAGAATGCAACACGGCCTACGGTGGTAAAAGAGCTTCCTTCGAAGATCATTGGAAGACGATCAAGGAACATGGATTCGACTCGCTCTTTGTCGTTGACCTGATGGACCAGGATGGCGAGATGAGGATTCCCGTTCGCGACCACTCCCATCTGAAATATGACATCGTAGGAAAACACCTTGCCAACTATACGTTTATGATCAACCTCTCCCACTTCAAGGGACACCCCATGGGAGGCTATGGCGGGGCGCTGAAGAACCAAAGTATCGGCGTGGCCTCTGCCAACGGTAAGGCTTATATCCACTCGGGTGGAAAACAGGAAGTGGTAGAAGGCCTGTGGCAAAACACGGCACAGCAGGATGTGTTTCTTGAATCGATGGCGGCAGCAGCACAAGGTGTGGCCGATTATTTCGGTGACAACATCGTCTATATCAACGTAATGAACAACATGTCGGTAGACTGTGACTGTGTGGCACATCCACAACCTGTTCAACTACAAGACTATGGTATCTTGGCTTCAACCGACCCCGTAGCGCTTGACCAGGCCTGCGTAGACATTGTCAATAACATGATTGCATCGCCGGGTAATAACAACAAACCACTCGTAGAGCGCATCAACAAACAACACGGCACGCACACCATCGACTGGGCAGAGAAGATTGGCATGGGCTCAAAGAAATACAAACTGATCAAAATCGAATAATCCACCCCCCCCAGCCCTTCGACAAACCATGCAGAAAACATCCAAGGGGGGATCGCTATGGATGAAGGCTAATGCCACATTGAACCAACGAGACTAACAAACCACAAAATATTAACAAGAACCTTTTTTGGAAAAAATGCTAAAGCCTCGGATGTTCATCTTTTAGGTGAGTCTGACGAGAGGTATGCTGGAGGAGCGAACCACTAGAACTTGACCAAAACTGGTACTAAAAACTTAAACCATTATGAATTTAGGAGCACCTGAAATTGTACTTATTGCACTTGTTATTCTCCTTCTCTTTGGAGGAAAGAAAATCCCTGAGCTGATGAAAGGCTTGGGCAAGGGCGTAAAAAGCTTTAAGGATGGAGTCAATGGCCTCGAAAAAGATCTTGACCCAGACCAGCAACCATCAAAAGATTCTAATAAAGCTGAGAAAATCTGACACGACAAACAGATGGAAGAAAATGATGTAGAGCTCAGCTTTTGGGATCATTTAGACGTGCTGCGTGGCAGTTTGATTAAAATCATTGTCGTAACCGTACTATGCGGAATCGTAGCATTCGTCTTTAAAGACCAACTTTTTGATGTCATTCTTGCACCCAAAGACTGCCACTTCTATACCTATAAACTGCTCGGCATACCGGCGTTCCACATCCAGTTGGTCAATATCGGTCTGAGCGAGCAATTTATGATTCACATGAAAGCAGCAATGAGCTTCGGATTGTTATGTGCTTCGCCCTACATTTTGTATGTATTGTACAAGTTCATCTCTCCTGCCCTTTACAAACGCGAGCAACATTATGCCGTCAAAGTGGTAGGAAGTGCCTATGTCTTGTTTGTCATCGGCATCTTGGTGAACTATTTTCTAATATTCCCACTCACAGTTCGTTTTCTCGGTACTTACCAGGTTAGCGATCAGGTCGAGACGATGTTGTCCATACAGTCGTATATGGACACGCTGTTGATGATGAGTCTAGTGTTTGGCATCGTCTTCGAAATACCTGTTATCAGCTGGCTGTTAGCCATTTTCGGCATACTCAAGGCCGAGTGGATGTCACAATACCGGCGTCAAGCCGTCGTTGTCATCTTGATTGTGGCCGCAGTCATCACACCTACTTCCGATGTATTCACGCTGCTCATTGTATCACTGCCTATATGGCTGCTATACGAAATCAGTATCATCATCGTGCGGGTAACCCAACCCGTAGGCACTGAAGTTTGAGCAATGGCTCAAGCTTCGGTGGCACCTACTATCACTTCATAACATCACACTATGCTAAAAACAACCAGACGTGTGCTGGCAATGATGTTCATTGTAGGCACAACCCTCTTGTTTCTCGACATCACCGGCACACTTCATCTTTGGCTCGGGTGGATGGCGAAGATTCAGTTTGTACCCGCCTTCCTGGCATTAAATGCCCTGGTAGTAATCGCTTTGCTGCTGCTGACGCTCGTTTTAGGACGAATCTATTGTTCGGTCATCTGTCCGCTGGGCATCTTCCAGGATCTCATTGCGCATGCAGCAACCTTCAAGAAGCACAACCCCTATTCATTTTCTCGAGCCAAAAACATCCTGCGCAACATCGTGCTGGTTGGTTTCATCATCTGCCTGATCGCCGGCATCGGTTCGGTGGTTTCCCTGCTCGAGCCCTATTCGGCTTTTGGCCGTATCGCCTCAACCTTGCTGCAACCGGTCTATCTGGCCGGCAACAATGTCTTGGCATCCGTTGCCCAGAGCCTTGACAGCTACGCCTTCTATGGCCGCGATGTCTGGGTACGCAGCACCTTAACCTTGATGATCGCCATCGTGACCTTGGCCATTGTCGGCTTCCTGGCATGGCGTGGCGGTAGAACGTATTGTAACACCATCTGCCCCGTTGGCACTTTTCTTGGCTATTTCTCTCGCTTTGCATGGTTTCGCATCCATTTTGACGGCTCCAAATGTACTCAATGTGGCAAATGCACAAGGAACTGCAAGGCAGCTTGTATCGATTTCAAACAACTAAAAGTAGACCACAGCCGTTGTGTTACATGTGGCAACTGTCTGACTTACTGTGATTTTGATGCAATCCATTTCGGACATCCTTCAGCTGCAAACATACAATCCAATAAAAAGCATCGTGACGAGTTGAAGCAGAAAGAAGCCAATCGCGCAGCCCGAAAAGCTGAAAAACAACACGATGACACCATAACGGCAGAAACAACAGCCTCACCTTCACGTCCAACCTATGATGATAGCCCATCCAATACTTCTCGCCGAAACTTCCTTCTTGGAACCGTTCTCGCAACGACAACGGCCACAATGGCCCAACTCGAGAAGAAGGTTGATGGCGGTCTGGCCAAGATAGAAGACAAGGTAACCCCTCTTCGGGGTACCCAAATCACACCTCCCGGCTCACTCAGTGCCGAGCATCTTGCCCAGCACTGTACGTCTTGCCAACTGTGTGTATCACAATGCCCCAACGATGTGTTGAAGCCCTCTACCGATTTGCACCATTTCATGCAGCCATATCTGGATTTCAATCGCGGTTTCTGTCGACCCGAATGTACCATATGCTCGGAAGTATGTCCTACCGGAGCCATCCGAAAGATTGATAAAGCCGATAAATCATCCCTGCAAATCGGCCACGCGGTATGGATAAAGAAAAACTGCGTAGTGCTGAACGATAACGTTACCTGTGGCAACTGTGCCAGGCATTGTCCCACCCATGCCATCGAAATGATTGATTACGACGGCCCAAAAGGCAAAGTTCAGATTCCATCTGTCAACATCACCAAGTGCATCGGCTGCGGAGCGTGCGAAAACCTCTGTCCGGCCCGTCCTTTCGCTGCCATCTATGTCGAAGGTCACGAAATGCACAAAATGATTTAGTTGCATCGGTTTTCAACCGAACACCCTTTTACACTCCTATCAAAAACGCCACAACAATGAAACACATGAAAGATATATCACGCCGCTCGTTCCTGAAACTGTTAGGAGCCGGTGCCGGCGTTGCCGCTACGGCAGGCATCGCAGGATGTGACAACGAAAAGAAAACGACCAAAGGTCAACTGGAGCCACCCGTAGGAAAGATGACCTACCGCGTGAACCACAATACCAACGACAAGGTTTCTATTCTTGGATATGGCATGATGCGCCTACCCACCAAAGGCCAGCAATTGGGTTCAAGACAGGTGGGCGACGAGGACTATGACCAGAACATGATCAACCGCGAGATTGATTACGCCCTCGAACATGGCGTGAACTATTTCGATACGGCCCCCGTCTACTGTCGAGGACTATCAGAAGCCTGCACCGGCATCGCTTTGAAGCGTCATCCGCGTAACCGCTATTTCATTGCGACGAAGATGTCGAACTTCCAAGATCACACCCGAAAAGGCAGTATCGAACTGTTCAACAACTCGTTGAAGAACTTGCAAACCGATCATATCGACTATTATCTGCTGCATTCTATCGGCGGAACTGACGAGCGAAACGATGCCATGGCCTTGTTCAACGACCGTTTCATCAACAATGGCATCCTTGATTTCATCATCGAGAAAAGAAAAAAGGGCATCGTGCGCAACATGGGATTTTCGTATCACGGCGATATCGCCGTATTCGACCATGCATTGAAGATGCAGGACGAAGGAAAAGTGCACTGGGACTTTGTACAGATAGAACTGAATTATCTCGACTGGGGACACGCCAAAGAAATCAACGACAGTAACACGAATGCATCCTATCTATATGGAGAACTGCAGAAGCGCAACATCCCTGCCGTGGTGATGGAACCCTTGCTGGGTGGCCGTCTGGCAAATATGCCCATCAAACTGATGAACGACTTGAAGAAACGCGATCCCGAAAGCAGCGTGGCTTCCTGGGCTTTCCGATATGCGGCCTCACTGCCCGGCACTTTGACCTTGTTGAGTGGAATGACCTATATGGAACATCTCAAGGACAACCTGCTCTCATTGTGCCCGCTAAAGCCGTTGACCAACGAGGAAAGACATTTCTTGGAGAGTCTGGCCGGAGAACTTGTCGGATATAATACCATCCCTTGCAACGACTGCAAATACTGCATGCCCTGTCCTTACGGATTGGATATTCCAGGCATTTTTGTACATTATAACAAATGTCTCAACGAGAGCAATGTGCCACGGAGCACCGAAGAAGCCGACTATGCCAAAGAACGCCGCGCCTTCCTGGTAGGATATGACCGTAGTGTGCCGAAGCTGCGTCAGGCCGATCATTGCATCGGATGCCAGACCTGTGTACCCCATTGCCCGCAACGCATTGATATTCCACACGAGATGCACAAGATTTCTGCTTATGTGGAAAGCTTAAAGCAGAACAAATT
>CALNBT010000009.1 GCA_937874345.1 uncultured Prevotella sp. | reverse complement strand
AACTACAGCGCGGTATAAACATTGTGAAGACCGAAGACGGAAAAGTACAAAAAGTACTGGTTCAGTAAATGATGATCTCGCACACAATTCTTGAACGATTCGTGCGTTATTCATAAACATGAAGCATTAACGAGTAGGAAGAAATGGGCTACACACCTTTGATGATCAAACGTGTTGCACCATTCTTCCTACTCTTTTATGAACATCAATAACATATCCATACATGAAAGGTAAAAAGAAAATCGTCTTATACGTATTGCTCACCTTCTGTCATTTGACAATGTTCTCACAGGTGACGCAAACGCAAGAAGGATACGAGCCACAGGCAGACTCGCAAGCAGTCGTAACTGCAGGGAAGGCACGCTTTACAGTACTGACACCCGAGTTAATCAGAATTCAGTACAGCAGTACCTCAACATTTGAAAACCGAGCATCGTTTGCCGTGGTAAACCGCAAGCTTCCCGTTCCGGCCTTCACCACGACCGATGACGGTGTCTATCTGGTTATCAAGACAGAGGCCCTCACCTTGCGCTATCGGAAGAACACACGAATTACGGCAGCAGCCAAAAATTCAACCGCTTTAAGCATTACGTTCAATATGAATGGCAGTCAGGTACTTTGGTATCCCGGTAAAGATAATGCGCTCAACCTAAAAGGAACAACCCGAACATTGGATAACAATGTTGGCGATCTCAAACGACCCGAACTTGAAAACGGCATCCTCTCACGTGCCGGATGGTCTATCATCGACGAGTCGCCCCAGACCAAGCGTGGTGACGGCAGTACCTCACTGGTTTTCGACAAAAATGTAAACGGCATTCCTTGGGTGGCACAGCCCATCGACCCTTATGCTGTTGACTGGTACTTCATGGGGTATGGACATCAATATAAAAAGGCCTTGACCGATTATACGAAGATTGCCGGCAAACAGCCGATGCCACCCCTTTATGTGATGGGTTATTGGTACAGCCGCTACTGGCGCTATACCCAACAGGACTTTGTTAATTTGGTAAACGACATTCAGCAGCGACAGATTCCAATCGACGTCATGATTCTCGATATGAACTGGCATAACGAAGGTTGGACAGGATGGACATGGGACCGCAGCATCTTTCCCGACCCACCCGGACTTCTTAGTTGGATGCACGGACGCAATCTAAGAACGTCGCTGAACCTCCACCCTGCCGATGGTGTAGACAGTGACGAACAGAATTTCAATCTTGTCAGAAACGATATGGGCTTGCCCACAACAGCAACCGTTGTTCCCTGGGCATTGGAAGACTCTACCTTTTACAAGTCTATGTTCAAGCGCATCATCCGTCTACGCGAGAGCGAGGGAGTTGACTTTTGGTGGCTCGACTGGCAACAGAACCTGGTCAACACCCGTATGCAAGGACTGGGCGAAACCTTTTGGTGCAACCATGTGTTTTACAATGATATGAAAAACAACCGTCCCGAACGACGACCCGTTATTTTCCACCGATGGGGAGGTCTGGGCAGTCACCGCTATCCAATCGGTTTTTCGGGCGATGCCATCATCGACTACAGCACACTCGATTTTGAAATCTATTTCACCGCTACGGCCTCGAATGTATGCTTTGGCTACTGGGGACACGACTTGGGCGGACACCAACGTGCCGGTGCTGCGAGCGACCCCAACGATCCAGAACTATATCTTCGGTGGATGCAGTTTGGTGTCTTTACGCCGGTATTCAGATCGCACGCCACCAACGATCCCAGCATCGAACGGCGCATCTGGTTATTCGACAACTTCAATATGCTGAACGATGCCATCAAACTAAGATACGCGATGATGCCCTACATCTATACAGCAGCCCGCGATGCGTACGACACAGGCATCTCTATCTGCCGTCCACTGTACTACGACAGTCCCGAAGAGAACAACGCTTACCGCTATGAAGATGAATACATGTTTGGCAACAACATCCTTGTGGCGCCCATCGTAAAACCAACTGGAAGCGACGGCATGGCACACCGACAGATTTGGTTGCCCAAGGGACAGTGGTTTGATGTGTCGAAAAACAAGCTCAGAGAGGGCAACATCGAATTTAATGAAGGATATACGCAAGCCGAAATTCCTTATTTCTATCAGGCGGGAGCTGTCATCCCCACCTATCAGGAGGTATACAACCTGCAGGCACGTCCCAACTTTATAAACCTGAAGGTAGCACCCGGTGCTGACGGTACAGGTGTATTATACGAGGATGAAGGCGATAACGAAAATTACAAAAAGGGTGCTTACACCAAGACTACCTTCACACAGAAACTATCCGACAACAGCATCAGTCTGAAGATTGGCGCTACCGAAGGCTATTTTACCGGCATGCCCGCCACACGTGACTATCAGGTAGACTTTCTGGGAATTGACCAGTTGCCTAAAGGCATCACCCTGAACGACGCACCTCAGATACAAGGATCCGACTGGACCTATGATGCAACGAAGAAGCTGCTGACGATGAAAATTCATTCAGCTTCATGTGCGTCAAGCTATACCATCCTGATCGATGGCATTTCAACAGCCATCAAAAGCGTTCAGGTAAATCCAACAGGCGACGAAACACCGACATGGAACCTGGCAGGACAACGTGTGAATGCGAAACAACGGGGTCTCGTTGTCAAGAAAGGCAAAAAATATATCAATCATCAATAGCAGTCATCATGAAACATTTCAAGCAATATATACTCTTTATCCTGGCAATCGTCAGTTCGATGACCATTCAGGCACAAGATCAGCTATGGGCAATCGGAACAGCGGTACCCAACGGATCCGCGGAACTGGTGAAAATGCCAAATGGTAATTTCAAATTTGCCGGCACCCTGCAGACAGGTGTTTTAAAAATTGTGACGACACCGCAAATGACCGATGTCACGAAATACCTTAAACCGCAGTACGAAGACTCATACATCGTCAATAATAGTTTACCGTATACCATCACGACCGCGTCCGACGCAACCGATTGGGTGGTAACGTTTCCAGAAGACCGCTACCAGTTCGAGGTACAGGTAGCCACCACGTTCTCGGGTACGTTAAAAGGTCAGATTCATCAACCCTGGCACGATGCCTACGTTGCCGGTGGTGCTACCGAATATGGATGGTCACAGTTTCAGATGCAATCCATGATTCAGGATTCCACCGATCCGAATATCTGGACATGGACGGGACCTCTGCGCGACCATACCGCTTTGGGATACGAAGAGCCACGCCGCATTAAAATCATGGGACAACTGGCATGGGGACCAAAATCTTTCCATCCTTATTTCCAGGATCAGCCCATCGTAGGCAAGCAACCCATGCATTATCAGGGCGACGAT
>CALNBT010000008.1 GCA_937874345.1 uncultured Prevotella sp. | reverse complement strand
TTGGTTTCTTTGCTGATGACATTTATGTTCTACAATCCTTCTTTATTTATCAATCGAAGCTTGTTTCTTATTTTGTGCTTTTTGAAAAATGTTGTACCTTCGCCAGAAAATAGATAAATACAATGGCAACCAGACTCAAGATCAAGACTACTGAAGGAGATATCCTCGTTAAACTCTATGATGAGACACCCCAACACCGTGATAATTTCATCAAACTGGCCACGGAAGGCTACTATGATGGCACGCTTTTTCATCGTGTCATCAAGGATTTTATGATTCAAGGGGGCGATCCCGACAGCAAAGGTGCCCCCAAAGGTAAAATGTTGGGTTCGGGTGGACCGGCTTACACCCTTCCGGCAGAGATGGTTTATCCGCAGTTGTTTCATAAACGCGGGGCGTTGAGCGCTGCTCGTTTGGGCGATGAGGTCAATCCGAAAAGGGAGAGTAGTGGCAGTCAGTTCTATATTGTATGGGGCAAGACGTACAAACCGTCTGAGCTCAAGCAGATGGAACGGCAGATGGAGATGCAGCAAGAGCAGACCGTTTTCAATGATTTGACCAAAGCGCATCATGCAGAAATCATGGATCTTCGACGCAGCCGCAACCGTGAAGGCTTGCAGGTGTTGCAAGACCAACTGATTGAAGAGACCAAGATGCGCTGCAAGACCATGGGTAAACCGACATTTACCCCCGAGCAAGTGGAGGCCTATACCACTTTGGGTGGTACGCCATTCCTGGATAACCAGTATACCGTGTTCGGTGAAGTAGAGCAGGGGCTCGATGTGGTTGAGCGCATTCAGAATTGCGATACGATGCGCGGTGACCGTCCGAAAGTGGATATCACGATGCACATCGAGGTGATGGCTGTAGTAAATTAAAAAACGTTAAATATGACCTTCGGGTCACATTTGTTACCGTTGGGGAAATGCGAAACCTCTATCTTTGTACGACTTGAGGACGTTTCCGAAAGCAATGAATGATGAAATGAATATTTTCTGATGTCTGTCATCGCTTTTAACCATGTGTATGACAGATTATACAGGGAGAAAACAAAAAGTAAAAAGAAAGGAACAGGATAATGGCACATGGACATGATGTTCTCCACATGATGGAAGGTAATCAATATGCAAGTAAAGACGCATTGATACAGGCAATAAACCAACAGTTTGGCACAGCAGAACGTTTTGATACATGCTCGGTAAAGGGCATGACCTCTGACGAACTCGTTGATTTCTTTGAAGAGCGTGGCAAGTTTATGCCGGCACAGGGAACAGACTTTACGGTAGATCGCTCGAAAATTTGTCATCATGATCAAAAGTAAGGGGATTTGATGGGAATGTGAAAGGCCCAGAAAGGGATTACAGTTGTTTTGGAAGTGAACAGAAAGGTGTCTTTCACAGACCAAGAACTTTTATTGACAACTTCTCAACGACCCTTCACTCGAATACAAATGATTTCCCGTTAACAGAAAAACAGAAGAAGATGATTAAAGTATATGGAATGAAGACCTGTCCCGACTGCCAATGGGTAGACGGACAGATTCAAGGCGACGACCGCTTTCAGATGATAGATATCGGCGAGCATGTGGTCTTGATGAAGGAATTCTTGCGCTTGCGCGACACCCATGCTGAATTTGATGAGGCCAAAAAGTTGGGTATGGCGGGCATCCCTTGCTTCCTGTTGGAAGACGGTACCGTTACGCTCGATCCCGCTGCCGTGGGTTTGTTGGCAGAACCAGCGGATGGACCGGCATGCAGTCTGAACGGTCAGGGCTGTTAACAACGAAGCGGATGGATCATTGTCGGAATAGTAAAAGTATCATTTGTTGATCAAAAAGCGGCTTTTTACCAAAGGATATCATCAAAAATCACCGAAAGGCAATCTGTCTTTCGGTGATTTTTTTATGGTTGAATCTGGTTGATGATGGTATTTCTTTTGGAAAAGGACAGGCTTTCTTGGTTGTTTATCTCTCCAATGCAGCCTTCTATATCCATTCGTTTAATTCCAGAAGGTAAATTTCTTGAACGTGTCCTTGATGGTTACCCAATGGAAGTAACGGCTAAAAGCGAAACCAGCGGTCTGCAAATGTTCTTGATGACTCTCGACAACAGCCTCTAATCGCGATACAATCATCCATTTGGCACTATTCTCCCAGTCGCGGAAAGTCGTGTCTGGGGTATGCGTGTCGGTGAAGGTGCGCAACTTGTCCATATCGAAACGGTCGGCTACTACGCCAGCTCCTTCGTTCATGGCCTCGTTGGCATTGCATTCCTGTTCGACATGTGCCGGAACCATCATCACAGGTTTGCCCATGTACATCGCTTCGCACACCGACTCGAAGCCGCCAGTGGTGGCATATGCCTTGCAATGTGACAGATATTGCAGGAACTTTTTGTCGTCGATGCGATGAAACGTCAAGGTTTCATCAATGCGAGTTGTCTCGTCGGCTCCTTCCTTGTCCCAGAAGAAATGTAGTGGAACGTCGGGATGAGCGTCGTGCCATTGCATCACCGAGGCGCTGAATCCTGCGTTGAGGATATAACCGGTGATAAAATCTTCACACGCGCAATCCATCGACAGCACGTCATCACGTAACAACGGTGGCACGACAGCAATCTTTTTCTTGTCGACATCGCAGGCTTGGCGGAACGACAATGCAAGCTTTTTCTCAGCGCCCAGACTGGTAACCTTCGTAAAGGCCAGCATCAGTTTCTGACTCATCTTATGTTCTGTGGGGAAACTGTAGTCGGGATGCATGAACAGATACTGGTGTCCGATGCATACTTCAGGCACGTTGGGACGCAACAGAAAATAGGTAATGCCCGTCAATATCTCGTAAAAATTGATGACCAGGTCGGCCTCGCTGTGCTTGATACGTTGGTAAAGAAAATGGATGGTCGACAGATACATCGGCGATTTGATGAGGTTATAGGCAATCGATCGTGTGAGACCGATGCGTTGGTTGGCTTTTGATGGCAAGAAGTTTGGGCTCCAGAATCCGCTCACGGGGGCCTTTGCGCGTTTCATAAAGAAACCGGGTAGCTCTCTTGTCTTGCTTCGACCCACCAAAATCTCAACCACTTCGTGACCATTGTCGCGCAAAGCTTTTTCCATCGTCAACGCTTGGGTCAAATGCCCACGCCCTTCACCCTGGACCACAAATAATACTTTCATTTTCTTATTCTTCCATAGATTCTTTGCAAATATACCATTCTTTTGTTTCAAATAGATGAATGAAAGACAAAATGATGTAACAATGGTTTGAAAAAACCGTTACAACCCTTCTATAGCATTGATAGATTAGCGTTTTCAGTTCGAAGACAGCGTTTGCAAGTCTGTCGGAGGACAGGGCATCAAAGGAATTCGAACAACAATGATGGCCGCAATAAGATGATCTTCGTTGTCTGATATCGTAATTTAAATAAAATCCGAACTTCTTTCATTCTGTAATTGTCAAATTTCAACTATCTTTGTGATAGAAAAGTAATTTATATATTCTGTCTATTCCTTTTGTTTATCTAAGGAAACCGAAAAGATGTTATTCTTGGGCCTATGAAACCATTATATGCTGTCATCGTATTGATGACCATGATTTGTTCGGCAGCAATGTCGAGCATCAACAGCTATCGAGCAACGGAATCTCTTATTGTCAGTGACCTCAACCGTGCATTAGAGAAGACACTGGAACAGAAAAGGGAAGGGTGGATGACACCTGACACGCTGCGGGTTTATCGCAAGAACTTGAACTTGGAGACACTGAAAGATAGGGCATACTTGTCATATTGTCTTCGTGAAGAGAAGAGAGATGGCTTGTGCAGTGACACTCTTATCTGGCGAAACGGTGAGCAGGTAGTGGCGTTCAAAGGCTATGCCAACTGTTCTGTGGCCACTATTTTCAGTCTGTCCGATCAGCGCATTCCATTTATTTTCGTGTTATTAACGATGTTGTGGGCAGCAACTTACATGATTTATTTTCGTCGGAGATTGGTTGCTTCGAGCACTCTGAAGGAACATCAGAATCGTCTTTCATTTTCAGACGATCATTGTCTTTTGATGGGTCACAATGGACAGCCGATTAACTTTACGCCCATGCAGGAACAATTGATGCAGCTGTTTCTATCAGCCGAAGATAACTGCTTATCCAAATCGGAAATAACGACTGCACTGTGGCCTAAAAAAGATGATGCCGACGAAACGTTGTATGCGCTGATCAGTCGTCTGAAGAAAGTGTTGGAAGCTGAAAATAACATGCGTATCGTGTCCGATCGTGGCAAATGTTACCGTCTTACCGCTGAGGAACAATCATAATCTTCATTGCTGAAACGCCCTTTTTATCGGCTTGTCAGCGAAATGTCAGACACTTGTCAGACATATTTTTCATGTCTTTTTCCCTTGATTTTTATCTTTGCAGCATCTAAACTAAAAGTTGCAAAGATGCAAAAAATCATTTTTATCATGCTGTTTATTTTCTCTGTAGGTTCGCTTTGTGCGCAAGAAGAGAAAAAAGTAGAAACACTCAAAGATGTTGAAGTGCGAGCTGCACGTGTCATCAATAAGCCCGATGGGCGTACAATTATTCCTTCAACGCAACAAATTGCCGCTTCATCTTCGGGTTATAGTCTGCTCAACAAACTTGCCTTGCCATTTATTCGTGTAGATGAGATATCAAGAACCGTGACGGCACTCAATCAAAAGGGGACCGTTCAAATTCGTATTAACGGCATTGTTGCCACGCAAAATGATTTGGTTTCGTTAGACATTTCATCGGTTAAGAGCATCGATTTCATTGAAAGTCCAGGTGTAAGATACGGATCTGATATGGCTTATGTCATTGATATACACGTCAAACGTCCTCAAAGCGGATATATGGTGGGCTTTGATGGTGTGAATAGTGTGACTGCCGGCCGAGGGTTTCATAGTGTGTTTGCCAAACTGAATCATCGCAAGAGTGAGTTTTCGGTCAACTATGACTTTTCGTATCGTGATCTAAATGGTTACCGAACGTACGAGAAAGCGCATTACCAGTTCAACGATGGCTCCACGGAAACGATTACAAGAGCGGATGAAAGCAGTAGAGAAAGCAATTTCAACAACAATATCCAACTGCGATATAGCCTCGCTGATTCAGCCTCTTATCAGTTCCAAGCCACGCTCAGTACGGCTTTTGACCATGTGCCGAACGACTTTCAAACACAATTGATTACCACAGATATCAATTCCTTTCAAGCTCATTCGTCCAATCAAAGCAACACCAAGACACCCTCGCTGGATCTTTATTATTTCACGAATCTATCGCCACGGCAATCTGTCACGAGCAATGTCGCGGGAACATATATCAGCAGTGAGATGGCAAACGCATACGACGAAGGTTCTCCATACGCCTATCAAATATCCGGACAAACCTATTCTCTGTTTGGCGAAGTGGTGTACGAGAACCGTTTAAAGCCTTTTACGCTGTCGTTGGGCATCAATGGCAACATGCGCTACACCGACAATGAATATCGTGGAGACGTGCAGGCGGTGAACAAACTGCACCATGGATTGCTATATCTTTTCGGGGATTTGAAGGGAAAGTTGGCCAAACTGAACTATGTAACAGGTCTGGGTGTGAGCAATCAGCTGTATCAGCAAGGTGATATCAGCTACCATTTTTGGCTCTTTCGTCCCAAGTTGACCTTGGAATATCCGCTCTATCAGTTTGTAAAATTGAAAAACACGTTTGAGATTTCTCAGCATCTCTCGCAGGTAGCTAACATCAACGATGCGAAGATACGACAAAATTCGATGGAGTGGATAGTGGGAAATCCGCAGTTAAAGCCTAATCGTGTGATGGAGAATACGCTCACGTTGGCGTATGATAAGCCACGGTTGGGTAGTCATTTCGATATTTCATACCGTATGAATCGGCATTGTAACTTGGCGGAGTATATTCGTACAGATGACAATCGCTTTCTTTATACGCAAGCCAATCAGCCCGGCATCCAGATGTTTTATGTGATGAACGACACCCGCTACGATATCATTCCCGATGTTCTTACGGCGAACGTCACCGCTGGCGTGTATCGGTTCATCAATCATGGCGACGACTATAAACACGATTACACCGCATTTCCGTGGACAGCCAACATTGAGGCGTATCTCAAGAAATGGACAATCACGGCCTATGTAGACAATGGTTGGCAATTCATGGAAGGCGAAATGAAAGGACACGAAACGAATGAGTCCTATCTGTCGGTCTCTTATCGGTTGGGAAAGGGTAGTGTGTCGCTCTATTGGCAACACCCTCTTCAGAATAATCCACGTATGTTCAGTTCCGAACTCACCAGCAGCTATATACAGAAAGAAAACTCTATCTACAGTCGTGATTTGGGAAATATGGTAAGTGTTAACTTTAAGTGGGAGTTGAGTAAAGGACGAAAATACAAGACCTCGGCACCTTCTGTGATTCATCAGGAAAAGGATGCGGGCATCTTGAAATAGCGTTTTACATCACATTAAGAACTTGATCATAATATTGGTATGCGAAAAATCCTCATTGGTGTCTTTGGTG
>CALNBT010000007.1 GCA_937874345.1 uncultured Prevotella sp. | reverse complement strand
ATCAAGACAAGTATCCATGCCATGGTCTTGGAAGGCTGCCTGTTATCCAGCAAGACAGTGATGATCGTTCCGATGACCATCAACAGATAAACCAATGTTATCAGCCAAATAAGATATTCCATGACTTATATAGATAGAAAAGTATATGATTCCAATGGATCATTTCTGCCACTTATCATACAAAAATAATATAAATTGGAATACAGACAAAGAAATCAAGCCAAAAGAATGGTTTACGTACATTTAACCGATGATATGACTGCCCCTTTGTTTAGCCAACGCATTGCGGACTTGTTGCATGTCTTTGTATTCAACCATTAATGCTTTCATTTGCTCGGGATCTTGTCCTGCCTCGGCGATTTGGCGCATTAAGTCTTTCAAATGCTGTTCAACATAAACCATTCTGAAGTCAAGCATCAGGTGGATGGTCTGATTTCGAAGGTGTTCTTGTTCCTCTTCAGCTAGTTGCTCCGGGTCTTTATATTGCATTTCAGCTGAAGGCTTTTCATTCAAGATCAGCCCATAACGGTCGATAATCATTTCGTTGGACAGCTTGCTTACTTCAACATCATCGTGATGAATAAAGTATGTTTCTGCAACAAAATCCTTTTCCTGGCTGTGTTCTACAGCCTCTGACAAGATACGGTTATACATTTCATTGCCGAAAGACAAGTTATCGCTGTGCAAGGAATAGTCAATATATTGGGCAACAGACAGATTGATGAGCTGATGGTCGTCGTCTTCAATGCCTTCATAAATCAATTTTTCGCCGTGTCTGATAATCAATTGTATCAGCATTTGTTCTACCTTGGAGGCTTGTTGGTTGGGGTTTGGCCGCTGAATGACAGGCTCTGGATGAACAGGTGGTTCTTGATTGATTTCTTGCTGTTCGTCTTGAGGACTTTTATCCTTGTTGCTTCGAATGAAATTATTCATTGTGCGAATCAGCGTTTCTTCTTTCATTCCAATTCGATGGGCACAATCCAGGATGTAGGTGTCACGGAGGATTTGGTTTGGAATCAAAGCTATAGAACTGACAATGGAATTGATTCCTTCTGAGCGTTTGTAGGGGTCTGTTTCGTTGTTCACCAATAAATTAACTTTAAATTGGATGAAATCAACCTGATTCTGTTCAATAAAAGACTTAAAATCAGCTGCAGTGTGCTTTCGGGCAAAGCTGTCTGGGTCGTCACCATCAGCAAACAAAAGGACTTTTACATTCATTCCGACACTTAAGAGCATGTCCATACCTCTGAAAGCCGCATGGATACCTGCTTCATCACCGTCGTATAGCAAAGTGATATTTGATGTAAAGCGATGTAGGATATGCACTTGATGCATGCTGAGAGCGGTGCCTGAATTGGCCACAACATTCTCTAATCCGCTTTGGTGCATGGAGATAACATCGGTATATCCTTCAACCATATATACCAGATCTTCCTTGACGATGGCTCGTTTGGCTTGGTAAATACCGTAAAGTTCATGATCTTTTTGAAAGATCTCTGAGGCTGGAGAATTGACATACTTCTGGTTCACTCCCTTAGTCCGCGAATCTAAAACGCGACCGCCAAAGCCTACAATCTTGCCACTGACGCCTATCCAAGGGAAAATAACTCGTCCTGCATAACGGTCAATCAGTTCTCCACGATCGTTTTTGTAGCAAATGCCAGTCTTTAAGAGAAATTCTTCACGGTAACCCTTTGCTAATGCTGTAGATGTCAGTGCAAACCGGTCGGGTAGGTCATATCCCAATTGAAACTTCTTGATGGTATCATCCCGAAAACCCCGGCTCCTGAAGTACTGTAGACCAATGGCAATGCCATCCACATGGTTGTGCAACAGATCGCTAAAGTAATTTCCTGCCCATTCGTTGACGATGAACATGGACTCTCGTTCACTTTGTTCTTTTCGTTCATCATCGGTCAATTCCTTTTCTTTAATCTCGATATGATATTTGCGAGCCAGCCATCTCAAAGCCTCTGGATAGGTCATTTGCTCGTGTTCCATGATAAAGTTCACGGGTGTTCCTCCCTTTCCGCATCCAAAACAGTGGCAGGTTCCTCGGGCAGGTGATACAAAAAAAGACGGCGTTTTTTCGTTATGGAAGGGGCATAATCCCTTATAATTTGCACCACTTTTACGAAGGCTGACAAATTCTCCAACAACATCTACAATGTTAGATGCCTCTTTTATTCGCTCAACAGTTGCTCTATCTATCATGATTTTACTTGAAAAAGGGAATCATTTGCAGAAGATAGTCGGTTAAACGACCTTCTTCATCTTTCCCTTTTGCAAAGATAGAAAAAATAAATGACACGGATTAATGATTCTTTTTCAATAAAATGATTCTATTGATAATTGGAAAGTGGTCGTGATAAACAGCCTAAGTGATGATGGCTTGGGTTGAGATTATGCTTGTATTTGTCGCAAAATAGGATCTAGGGTATTGAAATCGACAAAATCGACCTGCTTGTTGTAAGTGGCTATCATGGCTTTTATTTCTTGTGTTTGCTGCTCTTTAGGAGTCTTTTTTGCTTTATGATACACCATTTTCATCATCATCTTATGCATAAATCCTAATTTTGCGTAGGTGATAGCGCCTCTCAGGTGAAAGATCCGCAGCTTACCGAATACCGGTTCCTCAACAATGCTCTTGATACCTGTTCTGATATGCTCAACGTTTTCAG
The DNA here is from genome assembly GCA_937874345.1 of uncultured Prevotella sp. Classification (GTDB taxonomy): domain Bacteria; phylum Bacteroidota; class Bacteroidia; order Bacteroidales; family Bacteroidaceae; genus Prevotella. The sequence continues at coordinate 266 of CALNBT010000007.1, read as the reverse complement.
GGTTTTGTGGGTCAGCTAGCCCAACTGTGATGATAATCAATTGGGTGTAGTCTATGTTTTTGATGTGTTTTAGCGTTTTGTCCAAACCTAGAACTCCTCCGGCATACAATGCTCCAACATAAATAATGGTTCTAAAGGCACTTATATTCCTTGCATGTTGAAATTCAACCGCTTGAACCTTGAGACGCTTTGCCAATTCTACAGCATAGCGTTTTGTCGCACCATACCGCGAACCATAAACTATCAATCTATCTTCCATAGCTAGT
>CALNBT010000006.1 GCA_937874345.1 uncultured Prevotella sp. | reverse complement strand
GCCTTGGGCATCTCAGTCAATACCGTAGAGAACCAGATTACGATTGCCTTGCGCATTCTTCGATCTCACCTCAAGATCTCATAAATCGATAACCAAAAAACTTAAATACTTCAATGAAAAAAATTGTTTTTAGTCTATTATGTTTAGTTTTGTTCAGTGTACAACAAGGAATAGCTCAGCAAATAAAGCCATTCCAGAAAGGAGACCGCGTTGCATTTGTTGGCAATAGTATCACCGACGGAGGTTTCTACCATTCGTATATATGGTTATATTACATGACACATTTCCCCTTTGACGAAATGTGGATGGCCAATTGTGGAGTAGGAGGCGACACAAGCCTGCAGATACTCAAACGGCTTGACGATGACGTTTTTTCAAAGAATCCAACGGTACTCACGCTCACGTTTGGTATGAACGATAGTGGCTATTATGAATATAACGGTGACAATGCCGAGACTTTTGCCAATACCAAGGTAGCCGAAGCTCGAAAAAACTTTTCACAAATTGAAAAGCGTTTGCAGAAACTTGAAGGCGTGCGGGTAGTGATGATAGGAACATCTCCATACGACCAAACATCGAAGTTCAATAAAGATGTATTCAAGAACAAGAACAATGCCATCCAACGCATGATAGTCTTCCAAGACTCAACGGCGAAAGCGAACAAATGGGGGTTTGTTGACTTCAATGCCCCTATGGTGCAGATCAACGCTGAACAACAGATGAAAGATCCCAACTTTACGCTTTGTGGCAGCGACCGGATACATCCCGATAACGACGGACATTTGGTTATGGCCTATCTGTTTCTAAAAGCTCAGGGTTTGGCCGGCAAGAATGTGGCTTCAGTGAGCGTAAATGCTCAATCAAGAAAAGTTGTTGAAAGTGACAATTGCACGATTACAAATCTAAACAACAATCATGGTGTCGTTTCGTTCAACTATCTTGCCAACTCGCTTCCTTATCCATTGGATACTTGCTCGCAAGGATGGAACAACAAGAAAAGTGCGGCACAGGCCCTGAAAGCTATTCCGCAGTTTATGAATGAAATGAACAATGAACACTTACAGGTGACAGGATTGAAGGGTAACTATCGCCTGATTATTGATGATGTGACGATTGCAGATCTCAGTGCAGCGCAACTGTCCAAAGGTATTAATCTAGCTGAGTACCGCAATACGCCACAGTATCAACAGGCAGCAACGATTATGGCGTTAAACAACGACCGTTGGGAAATTGAACGCCATTTCAGAGATTATGCATGGCTGCAATACGATTTCTTTATGGATAAGGGCTTGCTCAATGCCAACAATGAGAAGGCTGCCCAAGTTTTCCGAGAGGGTGAAATGAAAGACGGTTGGGTGGCTGCCCGCAAGAACCTTTACGACAAAATGATACACAAAGAAGTTCGTGACATGTATAAGGCACAAATGGATCTAATCGTAAAGAAGATTTATGAAATCAACAAACCTGTAGACCGCAAGATAATACTTAGTCCTATCAACTAGCATAACCATGAAACGAGCAATCAAATACGTTAGAATGCTTTCAATGTTGTTCTCGTGCACATTCATTTCGTGTAACGACAGCAACGACACTAATGCTGTCAAGCAATGGCCGATGCCCGATATTAAGGTTGAATGGAACTTGGAACTCATTCCAAACGCTGGTCGCCCCGCGAGTGGAGTTCAGGTGTATAAGGACCTGAAATATAACAAGCTCTTCACTCGTAGTAGGGGATGGAACGGAGGCGACGGTGTGCTTTCTGTGGGATTGCCTAACGGTGATGTGCTGTGGACATTCAATGATAGTTTCTATGGACTCGTGGGTAAAGACCGTACACGTGGTCAAAACAACTTCCCGCGCAACAGCATCATGGTGCAAAAAGCCCATAATGGCGTGCTGGGAGAAACTGATAACGATTTGGTGTGGCTGGCAGACTATGTGAACTGGACCGACTCTACCAAGGAACGATATTTCCAATGTCGAACCCATCTGCGTCATCCCGAAGGCGAAAAAACACCGGAGGAAATTGAACGGGGCGACATCGATCAAGGTTTGGTGTACTGGTCGGGCGACGGAACGGTTTATAACAACAAGCTGCAAATGCTATGGGTTGGAACTGTTTCGAACGAACTGCGAAGCGTAGGAACAGCTTTGGCTACCTATAGCCTTGACGGCAATATGCCCAAGGGGTATTATTTGCCCGACATTCCCGATTATCTACCCAAGCAAGGCAATTATCTCTACATGGAATCTGTAAACCATGATCTCAACCAAAACGCGGTTTCTTATGGTTCCACGCTGTGTGAAGACACGGATGATGGGCACACCTATCTTTATGGATGCACCAATATTTACACGGTTGTGGTGGCACGTACTTTATCGCATGACCTATCAAGTCATTGGCAATACTACGTAAAGGATTCTCAAACCGGGCAGTATGCATGGCAGGATGAATACCCTGCTGATGCCGCTCGCAACCAATCTGGAATTGTTCAGGGAGGATTTTTATGCAACATGCCATGGGTGTTCAGAGATGGCGACTACTACTACATGGTGGCGCAAGGTCCGTATTTCAGCACTGATATGTATATCTACCGTAGCAAAACACCCTATGGCCCTTTCAAAGATCAGCGTTTCCTGTTCTCCTTGCCAAAGACCATCGACAAAATAGGCGATCAGCAGTACTATCAGCTCTACATGGTGAACCTTCATCCTGAACTTTCACGCGAGGGCGAATTGGTGTTTACGACCAATACCAGCTGCCAAGACTTCTGGGACAATTTCAACAAACCCGGTAGTGCCGATTATTATCGCCCGTTCTTTTACCGCGTATTTAATTGGAAAAGTGTATATAGTGAGTAATTATTAATAAGTTATCTTAAGTTTTGGAGAAAGGCTGATGTGATATCAGGCTTTCTCTTTGTTTTATTTTAATTCAATCATGAAGAAATATTTGTTAATTCTATGTTGCCTCATCGGAATGTCCTCTGTACAGGCAGGAACGGTAGACACCGTTCAAGTGTATAGCAAAAAGATGAACAAGTTCATCAAAACAATCGTTGTGACACCCACACGTACCCGTGCATCGCGTAATAGCCGATATCCGGTGGTATATATGCTCCATGGTGCCTATAGTAACTGTAAGAAATGGTTGGAAATCAAACCGACACTTCCTGATATGGCTGATGCCAAAGGGATGATATTCGTTACCCCAGATGCTTTGAACTCATGGTATTTTGATAGCCCTGTTGACAGTGCCTTTCGCTATGAAACCTTTGTTACGAAAGAACTAGTTACCTATGTTGACAGCGCTTATCCCACCATTGCCTCACGAACAGCGCGGGCCATTACCGGTCTTAGCATGGGGGGACATGGTGCCTTGTATCTGGCTATGCGCCACAAAAATTTGTTTGGGGCCTGTGGAAGTATGAGTGGGGGCGTCGACATTAGGCCTTTTCCTCAAAACTGGAATTTGCCCGACGTGTTGGGTGAGATGGCACAAAACAAGAAAAACTGGGATGACAATACCGTGATGAACCAGATTGGCCGTATCCATAACGGAGATTTGTCCATCATCATCGATTGCGGTGAGAGCGATTTCTTCCTCGAAGTGAATAAGGAACTGCATCAGCGTTTGCTCGGTCGTGGTATCGATCATGATTTCATCACTCGTCCTGGAGCACACGATAACAAGTACTGGGGTAATTCTATAGACTATCAGCTGCTGTTTTTCGAGAAATACTTTAGAAATACAACCATCCAGTAAGGGCGGGTTTCATTTGGAAAGAAAGATGCAGAAAAAGGATTAGTCTTGTGGCAGGTCTGGTTAACGTTGTATCAGTTCTGAAAAAATATAAATGTCTTTCTTTTGTTTATTTAGTTATTTGTTGTATTTTTGCAGCGATGGATAGAGTCAAAGTTAGCCGATTTGTTCAGAACGATAGGCTATGGCTTTAGGCTCACCGGTTTCATTGGTTGTTGAAATCAACGAATCATTTCACAAAATGGGGTTGACCGGATTTGACAGCGGGATGAGATGGTATGTAAGCACGCGGAGCGTAGGTGGCTGGCTCCATAATCTCAGTTATCATCAATTTAATTGGCGAAAATAATTACGCTCTCGCTGCCTAATCGAATCACAGTAGATTACTGGCTTAATTCCATCACCAGGTGATGGAACGAGACACCACTCTAAGGATGTTGTTCCGAATCTGAGGGTCAAGTGGTGCAGGTTCTTCGGGAATAGCTTTAGTAGGCCTCGATGCTTTAGTGAAATTTAGAGGATAAGGTTACGGTTGGTGGTTCAGGTCTTGCCGTAACTCGAAAACCGAAGGCTGAAATAAGCGTGTAGAAAGCGTATG
>CALNBT010000005.1 GCA_937874345.1 uncultured Prevotella sp. | reverse complement strand
GGAAGCTGAACGAAAGCATCACCAGCGAACACCACCAAACCGATTTTATCATTCGTAAAATTGTCGACAAGATTTTCAATCAGCAATTTACTCTTTGCCAATCTTGATGGAACCACATCTTCGGCCATCATAGAATTTGAAATATCAAGTGCAATAATGGTTTCAATACCATTTCTCTTTTCAGAAGAAATTTTAGTGCCCATCTGAGGACGAGCCAACATGACGATCAATAAGATTAAAGCTGATTGAAGTAACCAAAACTTTACCGATGGCCGATATTTTGATACACCTGCCATCTGCTGTTTCAATATTTGTGGATCTCCAAACTTCTTTAGCTTCTGAATTCTCTTTCTATAACCAATGAGTCGCAGCAATGCGAACAGAGGCACAAGCAGTAATAACCAGAAATATATTGGATCATCAAATCTTATCATCTTATTTTAATTTACCTCTTGATACAGAATTTATCTTATTATCAATGAATTACTTATTAACACCACAGCAAATCGGTACTTTCCAAAATTGATTACAGAACATAAGGCCTAAGGAATTTTACGGAACAATGTATTCCTAAGCAACAATTCCATTACCAATAAAAGAATGGCAACGATAGCAAAGGGTTGATACGCTTCATAACGTTTAGAGAATTTCTTGACATCCATCTTCGTTTTTTCCAACTTGTCAATATCCTTGTATATCTGCTTGAGTTCCTGATTGTTCGTTGCCCTGTAAAAATTACCATCTGTAATGGCCGAAATATCACTTAATGTCTTCGAGTCTATCTCTACAGGAATATTTACATACTGTGTAGTACCTCCAACACTGACAGGATATGGTGCAACTCTATTCGTTCCAACACCGATGGTATATACTCTAATACCTAAACTCTTAGCAATTTGTGCGCTGGTCATTGGTGATATATCCCCCATATTATTGCTTCCATCAGTAATCAGAATAACGACCTTACTCTTGGCCTTTGCATCTTTCAAACGTGACACAGCATTGGCCAATCCCATTCCGATAGCAGTACCATCAGAAATGAGCCCTCTTGCAGCGATGTCTGTTCTGACATTATGAAGCAAATTCAATAGCGAAGAATGGTCCGTTGTCATGGGACATTGAATAAAACTCTCACCTGCGAAGATTGCTAAGCCGATATTATCGTTAGGACGTCCTGAAATAAATTCAGAAGCCACGTTTTTGCTAGCTTCCAAACGATTGGGCTTTAGGTCTTCAGCCAGCATAGAAGTAGAGACATCCATGGCCAACATGATATCAATCCCATCCACTTTTTGCTCTTTCCAGGAATTATGCGTTTGAGGCCTTGCTAAGATACAAACAATCAAAACGAAGACCAAGCATCGCAACAACATCGGAAGATGGATTAAACGCACCCTCCAACTTTTAGGCGCAAACATATAAGCATATGTATCGCTCATTTGCATCGTTGGCTCGTTCTTTTGACGATAGAGAAAATACCATATGATATATGGTATCAGTAAGAGCAACAGCAGGAAATATTCTTTATTTACAAATTCCACTTTCAAATGATTTTAACACGTCACATAATCTATGACAATAACTTATACGTGTAGTATATAATGTATATCATTATCAAAGTAACAATAATAGCAATGGTCCACAACAAAGATTTAATCGTAATACGATTTTTCTGAATTCGCTTGTCCTTTTCATCCAGCTTCGGCACGATTTTTTCTTCTGTTGGCAGACCTTCCAATTTCGTTTCATCAATAAAATGAATGGCATTAACAAGATTCATATCGTTCTCGTTGATCATTGTTTCATATTTAGCAAACTTGACCAAATCTGCAGTTTCAAAAAGATTCTTCAATTCGTCAATCATCTTTTGATCGCCTTTAGCTTTCAACTGATAAATGATCTCAGACGAAGTCATCTCCATTGCATTAAATCCGAAACGTTCGTTAATATATTCTCGGAGGGTATCCGTCAACTGAGTATAATAAATTTTCTGATTAGTTGATGTGGTCAGCTTTTCAGCTTTAATATTGTCGATGGCCTGAAGTGCCTTCTGATGTGGCAATACCTTTTTTATAATTCTGATCTTGGTCACAATAGGCTTATGATCTCTTAATCTAAGGAATAGATAAAATGCGAAAAGACAAAGAATTAAGATAACAATGCTCATCCAAAAGATTGGACTCCATTCTTTCCAAGAAAAGGGATTGTCTTGAACATCTTTCGCTGGGAAGAATTGATTGAGGTGAAGCGTATCAACATCCATTGTAACCACTTTGAAAGCTAACGTATTTCCTGCAAATTCTTTTCCATCAATCTTTACCTTCAAACCTGGAATGGCATACAACTTTTCGTCAAATGAGGTGATGGTGTAACACTTAGAAACTTTTATCTGATTGTTATCCAAAGAAGATGTATCTGCTTCTGAAACTTCAAGGAGTTCTACTCCTGGCACAATATAATTTAAAGGTTTTAATGCAGGAAACTGGATTTTTGCTCCTTGATGTGTAGTGACCTCAATTGTTATGTGTGCTTGTTGACCAATAAATATTCCAATAGAGTCAATCTTCTGCGCAACAGTTGTCTGGGCACTCAAGTGAATGCCCGTAAAGCAGAGAATAAATCCAATAATTACTCTATAGTTCAAATTCATTATCTTAGGACGTTGGCTTAACATCTGAAACCTCCAAAATTCATTATAAGTGTTTGATAAAATGATCAACTTCTTTGAGCAAAAAGTCGCATCATTGCTCTCACGTAATCCTCATCGGTAGCAACACTTGTCCAATCTACACCACTTTTAGCAAAAGCCTGTTTCAACATGGAATTTCTCTCCATCCAATACATTGTATGGGCGTGTCTCAGTTTGGCTGAAGAAGTGTCTATATACATCTCGTGACCAGTCTCAGCATCCCGAATCTTCATCAGTCCAATATTTGGTAGTGTTTTGGCTCGTTGGTCATACACCTGTACTGCCACTATATCATGTTTGTGATTGGCAATAGTCAATGCATGTTCAAAATGTGCATCTTCTTTGTCTGCATTAGGAATATAGAAATCACTAACCAAACAAACAGTACAGCGTCTTTTCATCATTCTAGTGAGATACTCGATGGCCATTGTAACGTCTGTCCTTCTGCTTTGTGGCTCAAAATCGAGCATTTCGCGAATTATATACAAGATATGCTTTCTACCCTTTTTGGGCGGAATGTATTTCTCTATTCTATCAGAAAAAAAGATAACCCCAATCTTGTCGTTGTTCTGTATAGCACTAAATGCAAGCGTAGCAGCTATTTCTGTTGCGATTTCCCTTTTGGTTGTTTTTTTAGTACCAAAGTCTAAAGACCCAGAGACATCAACCAACAACATAACGGTTAATTCGCGTTCTTCTTCAAAAACCTTCACAAATGGATGATTGAAACGAGCAGTCACATTCCAATCAATGTCGCGCACATCATCCCCAAATTGATATTCTCTTACTTCCGAAAAAGCCATTCCATGCCCCTTAAAGGCCGAATGATATTGCCCGGCAAAGATATTTTGGCTCAGCCCTCGAGTCTTTATCTCAATTTTTCTGACTTTTTTTAGTATTTCGCTTGTTTCCATCATATTAAGCGCCAAGAGTTGTTCTGCGTTATGTCAATCAGATAATATTCCTAAGCATTGACTACACAATGAAACCCTTTAAGGAACTTCAACTTTGTTGATAATCTTAGAAACGATTTCTTCAGATGTCACATTACTTGCTTCTGCCTCATAGGAGAGACCAATTCTGTGTCTCAGGACATCATGGGCAACAGCTCTTACATCTTCTGGAACAACATACCCACGATGTTTGATAAATGCGAAAGCCCTAGAAGCTTTTGCCAAATTGATGGATGCACGTGGAGATCCACCGAAGGTAATCAAATTTTTTAACTCGGGGAGTTGATAACGTTCCGGAAACCTTGTTGCAAAAACTATATCTGCAATATATTGCTCTATTTTTTCATCAATATAGACTTCATTGACAATCTTTCGGGCATTTAAAATATCTTCGGCTGTCGTAACAGGACTAACCTCAGGAAGGCTACCGTTTAAATTTTCACGAATAATCAGCTTCTCTTCATCAATCGATGGATAATCTATCACCACTTTGAGCATAAAACGGTCAACCTGTGCCTCGGGTAACTGATATGTTCCTTCTTGTTCGATTGGATTCTGTGTTGCCATCACCAAAAACGGGTCCGGTAACTTAAATGTCTTATCACCTATTGTGACCTGATGTTCTTGCATTGCTTCTAACAAAGCACTCTGTACTTTGGCAGGTGCACGATTAATTTCATCCGCTAATACGAAATTAGCAAATACTGGACCTTTTTTTACTTGAAACTTTTCATCTTTCTGCGAATAAATTAATGTACCGATAACGTCAGCAGGAAGAAGATCCGGAGTAAATTGGATACGACTAAAATCTCCATCTATCAATTGGGCAAGTGTTTTGATTGCTAATGTCTTAGCTAGACCTGGAACACCTTCCAAAAGAACATGTCCGTCACTTAATAAAGAAATCAATAACGAATCGACAAGATGTTTTTGACCAATGATCACGCGGTCCATGCCTTTAATCAGGTTTGTTACAAAACCGCTTTGTTGTTCTATTCGGATGTTTAATTCCCGAATATCAATAGATTCTGTCATAATTTAATGGATAGTCTATAATTTAATTTTCGCAAAAGTACAACATTCGAGCCATAGAAGCGAAACTTAGTAGGTAAATTATATTAATTTTACCTCTCAAAACATCAATTTTAATAACTTTTCATCAGATTTAAAATATAATGACCAAAATTTCATCCGGCCGATCCAAGTGTCAAGTCAACATTACGTGTTCTGTGCCGACACGATGGTTGGCTGTGTCGGCATGACAGCGGTACACGACAGAACGTTTCAGAATGCGAAAAAATCCTGACAAAAGGCCTCCTGTAGCTTCAAGATTCATCGGCCGAAACGTCCCAGACTTCAAATATTCCGGTATGATAAAGGTACCTAACGTACTATTATTCAACAACCTACATGTTTTAGTAATAAAATCATATCGCAAAGATAGGGGATAAAGCCCTGCAAACCCAATACTATTGCCTGCCAAAAGATATCAAACAAACGGATAAAGTTATGCAAACTGTTACACAAAGTCAGCACAATTGTATTGTAAATGCGATTTTTCAGCCGTACGGGGGTTCCAAAACACTTTACGGAAGTCTTATTCTTCTTCTGGTTTACAAATGTAGAGAAGCAAAAAAACAAGCATGTTTTCTTTACAAAAACAGACCGCAAACACAAAAAACCTTCATAAAAAGGGCTGTTTATTGGTGCTGTGGCTTTAGCAAATCATTCACAGTTTTAACGGGATTGAAGGTTGACAGAGGAACTTCAACAAAAACAGTATTCCAATGACTCATTGCGCCATTCCATAATCCTGGTAATTCCAATGCTTTCAATTCTTTACCATCTTTGCTTTTAGCAGAAATAAAGCCTGTTGATGGATCAACAAAATCGGGTAAATGATAATGGTTACCTTTGTAATCCTTAAGAGAACATACTAAATCTACAGGATTGAAATAAGTACTTTGCTTAAGCATCTTAGCATATTCTGGATTATCCATATTTACTTGAGTTGATTCCAAAATCTGAAGACTCGTAGAGCCATCTGAATCAATAGTGATAAAAGGTCCACCACCAGGTTCTCCCTCATTGCGAACAACGCCGCAAACCCTCATGGGACGGTTTAACTTCTTTTTCAAATAAACAGTCAATTCTGCATCTTCCATATACTTGAGCGACTCATTTCTACAACTTAGATCACGTTGTAAAAAACGAATCATTTCTTCTAGCATAACATGATTATATTTTCCTGAATCAAGTAAACGCAAATAATTGAAAGATTTTTTCTGCAAATCCACCAACACGCCACCAATGACTTGTTTGAATGTAACGGTATCAGCTTTCCAACGGTCAGGAACAACATTGTCAATATTTTTAATAAAAACGACATCCGCATCAATATCATTCAAATTTTCAATAAGGGCACCATGGCCACCAGGCCTGAATAACAACGAACCATCTGAATTTCTAAATGGAGTATTGTCTAGATTTGCAGCAATCGTATCGGTACTAGGCTTCTGCTCAGAAAAAGAAATGGCATACTTTAATTGATAACGTTCTGAAAATCGTTCGACGACCTTCTCTACTCTTTGCTTAAAAAGCGCAAGATGCTCATGTGAAACAGTAAAGTGTACAAAAGTCACTCCATGTGAGCTTGCATACAAAGCGGCTTCAACCAAATGTTCCTCCATGGACGTTCTTGCAACATCTTCATATTGATGAAACAAAAGAAGCCCTTTGGGTAAATGACCATAGCCTAATCCCTTCAACTCAAGAAGGTTTTCTATCACTTTCTTATATTTACCTTCTAAAATTAGTTGATGAACGCCTTTCAATTCGTTTTCTTGACATTTATTATCCAAACCTTCAAAGAAGGCAAATTTATGTATGTTTCTGAAAAATTGAATTTCATATTCAGTTTGTGGTGTTTGTTCTTCTGAGTTCAGAAAAGCATAAAGGTTTTTAAACATTCTACTAGCCGCTCCTGATGCAGGAACAAACTTTACAATACGATTATCACCTTTCAGAAATTGATTCCACACTTCAATATAATGTTGCTTTTGAATTTCATCAAAAGACATTACACCCAATTCAGTACTTGCAGCAGCTTTCAAACGCAAATAGGGAAAGCCCTTTTTAATAAATTCTAATTGGCGACGAATCTGTCCAACGTTCATTCCTCGTTCATTAATCTGCTGTAGGTCTTGTTGTGTCATAATTTAAAAAAAGATTAACTATTAAATTTTCTATGAACCCCATTATAATGTCTCTACAAAGATAGTTACTTTTTATGAAAAAGACTGCTGTTTATGATAAAAATACTATCTTTGCAAAGATAGAAATTATGGATTATGAGTGATAAAGAAGAATCGAATAATACAATTCAAAGAGAATTGGTTGAATCATTCAGTCGGATCAAGCAACGAATCGGTGACTCGATTCAGACTGAAGATGTTGAAAAGATAGGCTCTTTGCTCAAGAAATCTGTAGAAAGTGGGCTTTCAACAAAAGATGTTTTCGGACTGAATCCACTTATTTGCGCTTTGCAAACTACTGAAATTGCTGTCGACGAAATAGGCTTAAAGCGTGACAGCGTTATCGCTATCCTTCTTTATCAAAGCGTTTTAAACGGATATCTGAAAATAGAGGATATCAAAAACGATTTCGGCGATACTGTTGCACAGATTATTCATGGATTAGTTAAAATCAATGAATTGTACAGTAAGAACCCTGTCATTGAAAGCGAAAACTTCAGAAATCTGCTTCTATCCTTTGCTGAGGACATGCGGGTTATCTTAATCATGATAGCCGACAGGGTTAATTTAATGAGACAAATTCGTGATACGGAAAACATTGAAGCAAAACGGGATGTGAGTGAAGAAGCAGCATATTTGTACGCACCGTTAGCACATAAGCTTGGACTTTATCACTTAAAAAGTGAGTTAGAGGATCTTAGCTTAAAATACCTTGAACACGACGCCTATTATTTGATCAAGGAAAAGCTTAACGCTACCAAAAAAGCTCGCGACAAGTACATCGAATCTTTTATTAAACCTATTGAAACCAAACTAAAAGAAGCTGGTTTGGTGTTCCATATGAAGGGGCGAACTAAGAGCATTCATTCCATCTGGCAAAAGATGAATAAACAAAAATGTAACTTTGAAGGTATTTACGATTTGTTTGCCATTCGCATCATCATTGACTCTCCATTCGAAAAAGAAAAGATGCATTGCTGGCAGGCTTACTCTATCGTTACAGACATGTACCAACCCAATCCAAAACGTTTAAGAGACTGGCTCTCAGTTCCTAAATCAAATGGATATGAAAGCCTGCACATCACGGTCCTTGGACCAGAAAACAAATGGGTAGAAGTACAGATTCGTACAGAACGAATGGACGAAATTGCTGAACGTGGTCTGGCTGCCCATTGGAGATATAAAGGCATAAAGAGCGACAACACAGTTGATGATTGGTTGACGTCCATCCGAACAGCACTGGAGGCTGGTGATGGCATGCAAGTGATGGATCAGTTCAAGATGGATCTTTATGAAGATGAAGTTTTTGTCTTTACGCCAAAAGGCGAAATTAAGAAATTTCCAAAAGGGGCCACTGTCCTGGATTTTGCATATAACATCCATTCAGGGATCGGCAACAAGTGTGTTGGTGCAAGAATCAATGGAAAGAACGTCTCGATCCGAGAAGAACTAAAATCAGGTGATGCTATCGAGATCTTAACTCAGAATAACCAAAAGCCCAATCAGAGTTGGATTAAAATTGTCAAGACCAGCAAGGCGCGTTCAAAAATACGGCTTGCCCTGAAGGAAACACAGGTCAAGGATGGACTCTATGCAAAAGAACTACTCGAGAGAAGATTCAAAAATCGAAAAATAGAGTTTGATGATGGTATCATGAACCATTTGATTAAGAAAATGGGATTTAAAGAGGTATCAGAATTCTACAAGCAGATTGCAGATGACAAACTTGATCCGAATGATATTATCGAAAAATATCTAGAAGCTAGAGATAAGGAATTGAACTTAAATTCTTCAAGAGCAATCCATAGTGCTGAAGATTTTAGTTATGAGAATCCAGATCAGCAACTATCACGTCCGAGTGATGATGTTTTGGTAATTGACAAAAACCTCAAGGGTATAGAATATTCATTGGCAAAATGTTGTAACCCGATCTATGGGGATCCCGTTTTTGGCTTCGTTACCGTTAGCGGAGGTATCAAGATTCACAGAAACGACTGCCCCAATGCTCCAGAACTTAGAAAGCGTTTTGGATACAGAATTGTTCGTGCCAAATGGAGCGGAAAGAACAATACGTCTTACACAATTGTATTGCGAATCGTTGGAAATGACGATATAGGTATCCTGAATAACATCACAAGTATTATTTCAAAAGAAGAGCAAGTGGTCATGCGCTCTATCAATATTGATTCTCATGATGGACTATTCAGCGGAAATCTAACAGTTCAATTGGAAGATGTAACCAAACTTGATGCACTGATTAGGAAATTTCAAATGGTGAAAGGTGTCAAACAAATTAATAGATTATGATAACGTTATTCAATATTAATAAACTAATTGAAAGAAACAATGCAGAATTTTAATCAAACCCAAAACGACGAAGATTTACGAAGAGAAGAGTTAATTAGGAACATCGAATTCACTGTCGGACGATTAACTTTGCGCGAATTGGAATCTTTGCATTATATGATGATCAGCCAACAATATATCAACGACGAATCCCATTGATTTCAAATCAAATTTTAAATCTCCTCAAAGTCTTTCCGGTCTGAGGGTTTAATGAAAATCGTGCGATCAATCATGTCTAATCCCTGTTGAGTACAAATACCTCTGATTATCAGTAAAACGATATTTTGAGTAATTGTCTGTAAGCTATACTTTTTATACATCTGAGATTTAAATGAATGTTCAATAGCTACCCTACCTATTTCTGTAACAATCTCATAATTGGCATCTGCTCTAAAGAATCCTTCCTGTATGCCTCGTTTGAAAAATTCAGCAGCTTTGGCATCTCGCTCACGATGTTTAGTTTCCAGATAATAAAGTACTTGATCATACTTGTTCAATTCTTCAAAGAATAAAGGAGACACTTCAGACATAAACTTTAATTGCATATGGTAAAATTCGATCATAATGTCCATTACATTATTACCATAAGTCTTGATAAATTCTGCCATGTTCAAATCAAATTCGTCTTCTGCATTTTTTATTCCTTCGAGAAGAAGTTCCTCCTTATTTCTATAAATTTCATATAATGTGCGTTTTGATATTGCAAGATTCTGAGCAATATCATCCATTTTGACAGCCTTAATACCTCTCGAATAAAATTCTCTCATGGCCTCTTTCAAAATACGCTGATGTAATTTTTGCCGATAAGGCGTTTGAATTAAAATTTTATTCATATACTTCAAATTTGTTAGCAAAGATACAAAAAACAAAAAAACTAATGTTCTTTCTCTCTTTTTTTGTTAACTTTGCCATGAACAAAATTATTGAATGTAAAATTATTGAGAAATATCTAGGGCACTCAGTTATTAACTCTTACAATCCTATTTCTCAGTATAGAAACTAAAGCAAATGGTAAAAATAACAAAAGAGGCAGCCTTGGAATATCATCAAGGTGAACGGCCTGGAAAAATTGAGGTAAGGCCTACCAAACCATACAGAAGCCAAACAGACTTGAGTTTGGCTTATTCTCCTGGTGTGGCGTATCCTTGTCTTGAAATCCAAAAAAATCCTAACGATGTTTACAAATACACAGATAAGGGCAATCTAGTTGCTGTTATCTCTAATGGAACAGCCGTTTTAGGTCTTGGCGACATTGGGGCTATGAGTGGTAAACCCGTTATGGAAGGTAAGGGATTGTTGTTCAAAATATACGGTGGCATAGATGTCTTTGACATTGAAGTTGACGAGAAAGACCCTGAAAAATTCTGTGAGACCATCGAACGCATTGCTCCCTCTTTTGGCGGTATTAATTTGGAAGACATCAAAGCACCAGAATGTTTTTACATTGAAGAGAGACTGAAAAAGACACTTGATATCCCCATTATGCACGATGACCAGCATGGTACTGCCATCATTTCTGCTGCCGGATTGAAAAATGCATTGGAAGTTGCAGAGAAAGATATCAAAGAGGTTCGTATAGTCATCAACGGTGCTGGAGCTGCTGCCATCAGTTGTACAAAACTGTATATGGCATTAGGGGCTCGTAAAGAAAATATCGTGATGATAGATTCAAAGGGAGTTATCACTGCAGACCGCACCAACCTTAATCCCCAGAAACAATTCTTCGCTACCACTAGAACAGATGTTCATACACTTGAAGAAGCCATCAAAGGAGCAGATGTCTTTGTGGGGCTATCAAAAGGTAATGTCTTATCTAAAGATATGGTTAAATCAATGGCCGACAAACCCATTGTTTTTGCTTTAGCAAATCCTGTTCCTGAAATTAGCTATGAGGATGCTTTAGAAAGTCGTCCCGATGTCCTAATGTCAACAGGGCGAAGTGATTATCCAAACCAGATCAATAATGTAATCGGATTCCCCTATATCTTCCGTGGAGCGTTGGATGTTCACGCCAAAGCGATTAACGAAGAAATGAAGATGGCTGCTGTTCATGCCATCGCTGATTTGGCCAAGCAACCTGTTCCCGATATTGTCAACGAAGTATATCATGTGAACGATTTACAATTCGGACCAGACTATTTTATTCCAAAACCTGTTGATCCACGTTTGATTACCGAGGTAAGTGCTGCTGTTGCAAAAGCTGCTATTGAAAGTGGCGTTGCCAGAACAACGATCAAGGATTGGGATGCTTATAAACAGCATCTGATGCAGCTTCTTGGTCAAGAAACTCAATTAACGAGAAATCTACATCTTATTGCCGCTCGTCATCCACAGCGTGTTGTATTTGCAGAGGGAGGACATCCTACCATGATGAAAGCTGCTGTTCAAGCGATGCAGGAAGGTATTTGCTACCCTATCCTTTTGGGAAATCCCGATCGGCTGAATAGATTGGCAAGTCGTCTGAAACTTGACCTTACTGGTGTTGACATCGTTGATATGCGTGCCGATCAGGAACAAGGAAGAAGAGCCAAATTTGCCAAAAAGATTGCAGAAAAGCGCGAGCGTAGCGGATATACTTTCGAAGAAGCATACGATAAAATGTATGAACGCAATTACTTTGGCATGTCTATGGTCGAGAATGGCGATGCTGACGCCTTCATCACAGGACTTTATACCAAATATTCAAACACAATAAAGGTAGCAAAAGAGGTTATTGGTATTCGCGAAGGTTTTAATACATTCGGTACGATGCACATTCTGAACACCAAAAAGGATGTTTATTATATAGCAGACACCTTAATTAATCGTCATCCAGATGAGAATGTTCTATATGATATTGCCCGATTAAGTGCTCATGCCGTCAAGTTCTTCAATGATGAGCCAGCGATTGCCATGATCAGCTATTCAAACTTTGGCACCGATGCTGTCGGAAGTCCCAAACAAGTTCATGCTGCTGTAGAAAGACTTCAAAGAGAATATCCAGATCTGCCCATTGATGGTGAGATGCAGGTTAAATTCGCGTTAGATGGCAAATTGCGTGACGACAAGTTCCCCTTTACTCGCTTAAAAGGAAAAGATGTCAACACATTGATTTTCCCAAATATGAGCAGTGCTAATGGAAGCTATCAGCTCCTACAAGGATTAAATCCTGATTTGGAAATCATTGGCCCGATCCAAATGGGTCTCAACAAGCCAATCCATTTCACAGATTTTGAATGCTCCGTTCGTGATGTAGTCAACATCACTGCTGTGGCAGCAATTGATGCATACGTGGATAAGGTTAAAAAAAATAATTAATTCATGATTTTATCAATACCGGCAAGTATTTTTTACTTGTCGGTATTTGATTACTATTTTGTATAGAGTCCTATTATGATAGCCTTTCCGGGTGCAAAAATCAATCTAGGTTTAAACATTGTAGCCAATCGAAAAGATGGATACCATGACCTTGAAACAATCTTTTACCCTATACCACTGTATGATGCACTGGAAATCACCTCTATGGATGATCTATTTCCGTCTGAAGATCCCTGTGATTTAAAGATCACTGGAAGTGTTATTCCAGGAAGTGAAACAGATAACTTGGTGATAAAAGCTTACAAGCTATTGGCAAAAGATTTTGCATTACCACGTATCCACATTCATCTCAACAAGAGAATACCTTTACAAGCCGGACTCGGAGGTGGCTCAAGCGATGCCGCTTTCATGATTAAATTGGTTAACGAAAGCTTCGACCTGAAGTTAAATGTTGCATTAATGGAAAAATATGCAGCCAAGCTGGGTGCAGACTGTGCTTTTTTTATTTCTGGAAAGCCTGCCTTTGCGACGGGCATCGGTGACCACCTTTCAGCTGTTGATACTTCCACATGTAATTTAAAAGGCTATTTCTTGATGATAGTGAAACCCGCTGTTGCCATTTCAACGAAGGAGGCCTACGCAAACATCACGACAGCCTATCCTCAAAAGACATGCCTTGAAGTAATACAACAACCTATTGAAACATGGAAAGACGAATTGTCCAACGATTTCGAGAACAGTATCTTTCCAAAATATCCTACTTTAAATCACATCAAAGAACAGCTTTATGCTAAAGGCGCCATTTATGCCGCCATGAGCGGAAGCGGAAGTACCATTTTTGGCATATTTAAAGAGGATCCGAGTCAATTAGAACACCACTTCAACAATTATTACACACAAACGCTTTTGTTATAATTATTGTTTGATTGATATATAAAAAAAGAGAATTGGTGATGGGTGACAACCTAAACGAATTATTACCGGTTGTGGATGCCGAAGGTAATGTAACTGGATCTGTTTTAAGAGCCGAAGCACATAACGGCAGCAGAATTTTACATCCTGTAGTCCACTTGCATGTTTTCAACTCGTCAGGAGAGCTTTATTTGCAAAAACGTCCTTCATGGAAAAGTATTCAACCAGACAAATGGGATACTGCATGTGGTGGACATGTAGATGCTGGTGAAGAGATTAAAAATGCGCTGAAACGAGAAGTCCAAGAAGAACTTGGGATAACTGATTACACGCCAGAATTTATCAAGTATTATGTCTTTGATAGTATTCAGGAGA
Source organism: uncultured Prevotella sp. (assembly GCA_937874345.1). Taxonomy (GTDB): domain Bacteria; phylum Bacteroidota; class Bacteroidia; order Bacteroidales; family Bacteroidaceae; genus Prevotella. The sequence continues at coordinate 257 of CALNBT010000005.1, read as the reverse complement.
AAGAGTTGGTATATGTCTTCAAGACTATTTACGACGGGCAGTTTACCCTCCATCCAACAGAACTATCAGGAGGCCGTTTCTGGAGCAAAGCAGAAATTATTGAAAACATGAATAAAGGCCTTTTTACACCCAATTTCGAAAAAGAATACTTGTCAATATTTGGTTGATTTGCAATTTTGTTTTGAAGTGAAGTGCTCAAAGACGGTGAAGCTACAGAAATATCTGGGAAAAGCTTTATACAAAACAAAGCCTAAATA
>CALNBT010000004.1 GCA_937874345.1 uncultured Prevotella sp. | reverse complement strand
TCAGTATCCCTCTAAATCCGTCTTTTGTGATCCGCATGGGGCCATGGAATAAAATTCTTATGCTCTTGAACTCATTGAATGACAATGAAGTAGCAAATTTTAAGATTTTAGGTAGCGCACATTTGTAGCGCATTTTTCCATGATCCCATGTTGATCATAATACATGACCCTTTGTAAGAGAGATCTTTACTTTTTATATCTTATAAAATATCTTTCAATCGCGGTAGCTCCCATTTTGATGTTGGGGTCATATGCGAACTTAAAGAGAAGGGCTTGGGACAATAACTTGAAAGTGAAGGTCTTTAACACTACCTCTAAATAGCGGTGTAAAGGTAAGCAATTTATTTGTGGATAGAGAATAATCGCCTCAAAAATAGCCCAATGTGGATGAAGATTTGTTGATGTAATGATTTTAAAGAGTAAATTTTCTTATATAATCTTTCTATCTTGCTAATTATTTAGTTGTTATAACAAGGTAAGAGCTTTATATAGAAAAACATGGACATTTTTATTTGTATTGAGAAAATATATAAATCGCATTAGATAGTTCTGAAAAATGTATTTATCTAATCACTCAGATTGTATGATTTTTGATTCTTCTATTCCAATACTAATAAGTTCCTTCTTATAGCACTCAAATTCATCATTGCTTAGGCGTGCGGAATGAATAATTTGGTATTTTTTATTTTATAGTTATATTTGCAACTATAAAGATTGCAATATGGCAACGAAAATAAACAATGTGATGAAGTTGTCCTTTTCAAATCGCGTGATGAGTACATCATGACTGGAGAGTCTGGGACTTAATCGAACTTAATAGGGAAAGTATGTGAAGTCTGGCTGGTTTACACGTATGGCTGAATATACAAATTTAGTAATTGTCCTGCCCCATATAAACGATATTGCGCGAAGCTAACGCTATACAACTTATTAAACGAGCAAAGTTGGTAGAGCCCCTATTATATATTCCGTAGAGCCTTTGTTATACGATATTGTGCCAAAATGTATGCCGTACTATGCATTTAAATATTTCTTGCTATAAATATAATATATAACCCCGTCCATCAAGATGAGTTAGTGTATACAATTTATTACTATTGGTGAGCCATTATATTTGAAGAGTATTCTAACGACATTTTTAAGAATAGGATGATCCAACTTATATACACATGGTTTCTCAGCATTAGGATCTTTCAAATGATCGGCATCATTATGAATTAACGATAAAAAGAAACAGGCATTTGGAACGACAACACCCTGCGTTTCAGCATACTCTAGTTTCTTATCTGTCTTTTTTGTGGATACAAACGTTTCCTTTTGCTCAACTGTGTCTAATAAGTCATAAGCTATTTTCTCAACTCTATATCTTATACCCAAACATACAGCGTAGGGATCATATGTCTTCGCCGTTGCATCATCTCCAAGATATTTATTTAACTCACCTAGGACATAAGTTTTAAGGTTGATCCCTTTAAACCAATTTGTTCTCAAATTAGGCTTTGCTGATATACCTGCGGATAAATCCGTTGTTGAAGACTCATAATGGAAGAAATATCTAGAAAGATTACCATAAAGTGTATCTTGAGATTCATCTGTTCTATTTAAACCTTCACGAAAAGTGATGAAAGCTTTCATCGCGTCAGAACTCTTTGCCTGTACATTTAAAAGATACTGAGGATTCTGTAACTTTTTATTGAACACATAGCTACGGAAATAAACTGGGTTTAAATGTGTCAACAGTACAACATAAATATCCGAATTATCTTTTAAGATTGAAGACAGATAATATTGCGCTGCTATCATGTTAGCATCATCTAGATAGTCAAAGACTTCATCTATAATAAGTAGATACTTTTTGCCTTCCTTTAAATTTGTTTTAAACTCCGTAAGTTGGCTAACAAATGTAAGCAAATCGCGCTGTCCATTAGAAATACGCTTTGCTTCAGGGAATGTTACCATCAGTTTATTAGTGCTTTTATTTTCTGACGAGTGGATCCCTTTTAAAGTAGTATCCAAAAGATGTAGATTTTCATCGAACCTCAATTTGAAGCCATTATAGACAGCCCTTCTCGAGGCTTTCATTAATTCATCTTTCTTATACTTGTATAGATAAAATAACTGATAGAACAAATCAAATTTATCGATATGAGAAGATCTGTCCCCATATGACAAGAGTTCATCTAAAGACATATAATTAGATTCAGCCTCCAGATTAGAAAAAACATTATCAGCTATACTTTTTCTTATTTCGCTAATTGTCCCTTTTTCTTGTTTTATTTTTGCAACTACTTCATCTACTAACGCCTGTCTCTTCTGAGCTTTAAATTTTTCAAAGAATTGTGCATAATCTTGTATCAAACCAACAAACATATTATCACCGAAAAGAGGTTCAATATTTGTCAAGACCATGCCTTTCGCACCAAAACAGTGAGTTAACTCACTGTACTTGTAAAACTTCGGTTGCTTTGCAGGTATAGAGCATATTTCCACATCACCAATAATCAGACTTCCTTTACTTATGGAATATCGGCCATGAATATTTTGAGATGTAGCTTTGACATCTAATTTGCAATTGATAACATAAGGTGTTATTTCTTTACTAATATCATTTTTAATACTATTAGCAATATATGTATTACCATCCAAGCAGATGGAAACTGAAGGCTGTAAAGTTTCATCTTGATTATGTAGAGCATCTACTTCAACTTCCAGTTTCGTTTTCTTTAATGATTTAAAAGCCATAGCCATAGATGACTTACCAAAGCCATTGGGAGCCACTAATATATTCACTCTACTTGGGTCGATGTTAACATCTATACTATTGTCTGTTATACCATATCCCTTAATATTTGAAATTGTAATATTTGTAATCATTTATTCTCCTCTTTATCGGTCTCTTTTTTAATCTCACTTTCAGGATAATGGCCGCCGCCATACCATTGTCCGGTCATTACCCATGCTTCATAATTGTATAGCCACTCCGATGCCCATGGCACTATAGTCTCTGCTATTGACATAGAGGCATCCCATTCGTGCTCACGCCAATCGTACAGACATATTTCCTGAGCCTCATGATTATAGACATGAGGTAGTCGGTTTTGCCCTTCAGCTAGTGGTAAAAGCCTAGGAAAATTTATATAGGTGCTGGGCACCCATCTGCCTTTATTGTTTCTGCAGTATCTTATTTTTACTGTGTAACTCTGACTCCATTCAGATGGGTGCATATTGTAACGCCATGTCAGGCATACGCGTGATATCTTAATTTCACACCCGTGATATGCCCGGCGCAGCATATCTGCTTGCGTATATAGTGATAACGGCTTACTCATCGGTTTCACTCCCATAAAAATTATGATTAGTTGCTACTATAGTACCTCCTATTGCCGAAAGCACACCTGTGGTTTTCATTTTTAAATTTCCATTTTCTCTGTCTTTATGAGTTTTCTCGGCGAGTCTTGAGAATGTCCTTTCAGTAACATCCTTTCCAAACGAATCCTTAATATTACTTTCAAGCAGAATTCTGGTTTTAGAACCGGATATTAAATTCATGTCATGCTTCAGTTTATTTACCCACTCATAAAAGTTCTTCTGCCTCTGTGGATTTTCAGACCATTTATCAGCAAAATTCTCAGCCTTGTTAACTGGATTAGCTATATATTTGATAGTTCTGCCGTTTATCTCGCGTTCTTCAATGTAGTCCGTCATTGTATTGACCACATTACGGAAAGCAATAACCATGTTACTTTCGCCCTTATATGCTTCAGCAGCTAAGGTTGTAATTATTATTGAAATAGGTTTATCATTCTTATCATCACGACCATTATACATAATGTCACGATGACGCTTCAACAGCTGCACCACTCGTTGAAGCACAGTCTTAAGCCGTCTTTTATTTGGTAGAGGTTTTACATCTTCATTAGCAAACGTTCTGGTTATTGGCTTCAATTGCTGCTGACGAAGTTCAAACCATTTTGCATAGCCGAATGGATTACTCTTCAGCCATGTAGCGGGAAAGGTTGAGATATAATAATCATCCTTTTTATTATCCGTTATTCTTATTGCGGCTTTATCGAAATCACTCTCTTTTAATTCCTTCGCAGAGAACATATCTCTTACAATAGTGTGGTAGCCCCCACCTACGATGCTAGGCAAAATATCCATGTGATATTTATCAGTAGTCGACTGCGCATTGTCCCTGTATAACAATGTCCAGCAACGACGGCCTTCATCATCTAGCATCTTTCGATAAAGATCACTCTGTTTCAATCGCTTACCCACATTGCTCTTAACATCATGCTGAGTCCAATCTTTTTCTTTTGACTTCAACTCACACACTAGATCAATATCCAAATCGTCACCTTCGTTCACAGGCTTGATAATTGTACCAAGGTTGAATGAACCTTGTGGCCATATCTCGACATCATATTGGGCTAGCAGACTTCCATCTTCAGCCAAAAAATTACCTACAGCCTCATAACTCTGGCGAATAACTTTATCCTGAGTTTCCGTGATATCCAAATTCTCTGCCAATTCAGCAAGAATATCTTCTAATTCTTTTTGTTGTTCCTCTATCATAAAATTTAATTTTATATTCTAAATGCGTATTTATCCTCTCCGTTGTTGTAGTCAAACAACTTCAGCATTCGATCTGCTTTGCCATTACGAACCATACCTAGTGCAACTGCACATGACACCGACATTGCCATATGAACATCAATAGGCTCACCTGTTGGTGCAGTCTGATTTATATCCTCAAACATTGCTCGCGTTAGCTTTTTAAACTCCTCTAATTGAGCCTGAGAACGCAAATAGTCATTATTTGGCTCAGGTATGGTCATCTGCCAAATGCTCACATGTTGACCCTTATAAAATCTTTCTATTCGTCCTCTATTTGCTGCACTTAATGAGAATAACATCACTGGTTTCCCGCTTTTATCCTCTGGAGAAACTATCTTATATGGTTGCACATTATTTTCCTGCCATTCCCATGAGCGGGGTATTTTATGCAACTGATAAACATCTAGACCAAATTTATCCGATAACAACACACCAAGATTTACCAATAATGGCATTGGTGCAATAGCAAATACCGACAAGCTTTTTATATCATGTTTTGCAATCCTTGACGCTACAAGCTTTTCAAAATTTGCTTCCAAGTTCTCGCGTTCCACATCCCAGAAAGATGGCTTATAATCTTTAATAGCCGAATTCACCAATCCTATTTCTATTGGAGTATCATCGCTTGGGTACTTATTATAATGCATCACCGTTTCGTATGCTTCGTCTGCACTGATTAGACTATTTTGCAGCCCCACATTTGCAGCATAAAGCAGCACCGTAGATGAGTTACCTTTACCAATACTTAATAGCCTGCGTACTCTATCCTCATGGTGCTTCTTCATTCGGCGTAATCCCTCCACGCTGTATTTCTTCACCAGCGTGTCAATCATCTTGTGGTGTTTGGGACAAAGAAGCATAATATTGTTAATGTCAGAGCAATATTCCTCGGAAAGAGTTTTATCACCACGAGGTCCATCTGGAGAATCACCTATTATATGTGCATACTGCCCAAAATTAAATTTTTGTTTAGTTAAGATATCCTGATAAATAAATTCCGGGCATCCTTCCATCTCACATTGTCCACCAGCCAAAGCTAGTAATAACATCTGATCTTTACTCTTTAAATTGGTTTTAGACAAATTTTTATACTTTGCTCACTCTGGTTCCTTAGGCCATTAAGATGAACACGGAGGCAAAGATATACATAATATTTTATGCTGCCAAATATTTTATTCATTTTGCGTAGTTTTTGTACGCAATATGAACTATATAGAATAAATTCACAACGTATAAACAACAAAAGCGTAGCTTAACTACGCTTTTGTTGTTTAAATGTATCAACTTTTAAATGTTATTTCAAATCATCCTTTATGTTTCTAATAAATTCATCAAAATCGAACTTATCCTCCACAAAAGGTAAACCTTCAAGATCGTTATCAAGATATACCTTGAACAGGTTCTTGTTCTTATGAACTTCCGACTGGTTAATGGGTTGAATTTGCGTTTCACCATCTTCTGATTTCTGGCAAATTCTTATGGAATCTCTCCGTAACGCACGATTCAACAAAATTGCAATCGACTGTGTAGTTATAACAATCTGACTTTTTGTAGATAATGCCAAGAACATCCGCATTAGAAGATTCATTGTGAGCTGATGAACCGAGTAGCTGAATTCATCTATAAATGATGAACGCCTATTCTTTATCATATCGTAAATCAAGATAATCATACGAATCATACTGATGGTACCTCTTGACTCCATTGAAAAATTGATAGGATAATCACCGCGTGATGTGTGGTGCTCAAACGTCAACTCATTTTGATGAAACTTTCCATCCGGGTTTTCTTTTCTGAATTTCTCTATAACCGAATGCGGTGCTTCTTCGAAAAAATTTCTAGGCAAATCAAACATATGCTCCTTCACCTCATAGTCGCTAATCTTAGCATCGACACTGCTTAATAATTTTAGAATCACTTTCTTAGCTTCAGGATCGTTCAACGATTTTACGTCAGAAAGCAAATCAATGGGATTAAAGCCTGGTTCCGACACCATATTAATTTCATTTCTGAAATATAGGTAATTACTACGCAACACTGTACTTGTTAAATTCATCGAGCCAAAAGTAGCTAACACAGAAGAATTACTTATCGTATTAACTATAAGCGATCTTTTGTCTTCGACAGACAAATCACAAGCATTGCCAAAAGAAATATTTGTATGTTCCTTGTCGTATGACCTTTTATAAACAGAAGCCGTTTTACGGCCGTCGTGCAATATTAAAGATTCCTCAACGATATAATCTTTACAGACAGAAATATGATAAGAGAACTTCTGTTCATCTATATAATAAACTATTGATAATTCTGAAGGCTTCTTTCTAGAATTATCATCAAGCATAAACGGCTCGAAATCTGGTTTCTCTTCAATATCCTTGAACCTATCTATTGCCACATGACGCAAATACCCCATAGCACTCAATGCATTCGTCTTTCCCGCACCATTATTACCAATGAAGATAAGTATCTTCAGCAGTTTCGTGTCACCTATCTGAGTAAACCAATTTTCTTGTTCAGACGGATTATTACCTTTCTCACGTGATGCGATAAATGAAATTACTTGTTCTTCCTTAAAAGACAGGTAATTTTTTATATTAAGACTCTCTATCATTGCTTTATTATTATTTGTGGTGCAAAGTTATATTATTCATAATTGAAAGCCAAAGAAATTAGATTTATTTATGCTTTTTGCGTAGTATTATTACGCATAAGTAGAATAAAAATATGTGCAATAGACTTTATTACACAAAAAAGCTTCATAGGCTATTTCTTCCTTTGAGAATTGTTACAGACATTATAACGCCTTGCCCATCGTACTTTATTTTACATATCTATTTGCAATACTTATATATATATTTCTAATGAAAAGATGAACTATATTCCACTCAACGTACTTTATTCCTATAGGCATATTGCACAAAATCGTATTGTAAAAGGCACACTCACTATAGAGTAAAAGTGCCCGATTATCGATTATGATTAATATTATTTGGAATTGCACAAAATCAGAGGATATTGATTATGTGCAATTTTAGTGATTAAATGCTGTACATCAAGTCATTCAGATCTTAATAATATTCTTATAAAAACAAAATTACCGAACACATGATTATTATGAATGTTATTATATCACTCTTTTTATACTCTCCAATCATCTGACTACACCGTTATTCCCTTTAGAAAACGCTCAATAGCGTTAAAATGTTAGTAAGTAAGCAGTTTTAGCATGAAATCCTTTTAAAATTACCAGTTTTTCAGTATATTTTTGTAGCAAGAAATTCTTGAGGATGCCTAAAGTATCACTGTAATATAGGTTCCACCAGATCTGATTGGAGTGGTTGTAGAGGTCTCGAATAGTAATCATCAAAAATGATAAGGAGATTGAAGAATTCTTGTTTGATATATCATTTTAATATACAATCGAAAATAGGCTTGGTGCTTTTTCGATTTTTTGTATTGTAATAAGCCATATATAACAACTTTAAACAGTTAGATTATGAGTAAATTACAATCAATTCAGAACATGTCCGGTTGGATTCAAAAATCAGTTCCAGGACAAGTAAAAGTGGGAATACTTCCATTGCAGTATAGAAACAGTTTTGGAATTTTAGCCAGTAGGTATAATACAACTTACGGCCGCACCATCGGAAGGTATGTGCATTACAGCTATAATTATTACAAGCAAGTGGTGGTTATTGTTGTGGAAAAATTAGAAAAACATGAACAATTATGTAAAACCAAAGGAAATGAAAGAAAGTGGAGAGAACTTATTCCCCAGTGGTGCCTTGGTAAGGAACCGCTCGATGAAGGAACTGAATATGAATTCTGATTCCAGTAGCAAGGTCATACTCAATGCCTCTGATACAGTTTATACCGTCAGAGATATAGCGAACATGCTTGGTAGGAAAGAATGCACCATACGCAGACGTATTGAGAACGGCCTGCTGCCTGCCCATAAAGTCGGTCGCTGTTGGTATATTCTCAAATCAGAGTTTGTTGATGGTCTCAGAAATATTTAACTATCCCTCTAAATAGCAAGGTAGTTAATGAAGTCCCTGGCTGGTACCCTGTGAAGAATATCAGTCAGGGCAATTTATTTGTTGAATATTTGAATCTTATGATGATATGATTTCTCGTTCTATAATTGAAAGAATTCTCGATGCGACCAAAATCGAAGATGTAATCGGAGAATTTGTCACGCTTCACAGAAGTGGCCACTTTTATAAAGGTCTTTGTCCGTTCCATGAAGAACGTACACCTTCGTTCACTGTTACTCCTCATCGAAATATGTTTTATTGTTTTGGTTGTAAGAAAGGAGGTGATGCAATCACTTTTTTGATGGAACACGAGAATATGACGTATCCCGAAGCAGTCAAATGGCTTGGTCGTAAATATGGGGTAGAGGTAGATGAACAGGAAGAAGGCATTGAAGAGAAGAAGCAACGATTAGAAATAGAATCTCTGCAGATTGTGAATGAAGCCGTACACAAGTTTTACAGAGAACAGTTTTTGCTCAACAAAGAAGCTCAGAAATATGCCTATGCAAGGTGGAGTAAAAAATACTGTGATGAGATTGAAATAGGTTATGCTCCCAAAGACGGAAAGGCTCTCGTGGTTCTTCCCAATCAAAAAGACTTGATGATGAAATTGGGACTGATTAATAAAAGTGGTTACGATTTCTATCAGAATCGTATTGTCATTCCCATACGTTCCCGCTTTCAGAAAGTTATTGGATTTACGGCACGTGCTATAGATGATATACAGCCTAAATACCTTAATAGTAAGGAATCTCTTCTTTATAGCAAGCGTAATTCATTGTTCGGTCTTGATGTAGCATGGCGTGCAGCAGGTAAAGATAAGAAGTTATATCTTGTAGAAGGTGCACCCGATTGCATGAGAATGCATCTCCTCGGTCTGGAAAACACGATGTCATCTCTCGGTTCGGCATGGACTGATGAGCAGTTTCAACTGATATCAAGAGCAGCGAACAAAGTTTGTTTTCTTCCCGATGATGACCCACCCAAAGATGGTCAATCATTCGGCACTGGAATTGAGACAGTTATGAAAGCAGGAAAATCGGCTATGGAACATCATTTGTCTGTTTCCATCAAAGAAATACCGGATGATGAACATCAGGGAAAGAAAGATCCGGATTCCTATTATACGGATATGGATATTTTCAGAAAAACCGAAGAAGTCGATTATGTGCTTTGGATGGCCGATAAATTATTTCCCTTATGCGAAAACACGGAACAGAAAAGCGACGTCATCAAACAGTTGGCCTATCTGCTTTCTCTCATAGATGATGATACTAAGGTCTCCCTGTATATCAATTCTCTTACCAAATATAACAAGTCGAAAATAATCTGGAAGAAAGCCATAGAATATGCTTGTGAACAAAAAGACAAAAGCATTAATGAAAAGCATGAAATAGACCTGAACAAGAAGTATGGCTTTTGGATCGAACATGGTAAATATTTTTCTTCTTCGGAGAAAAATGGTATTTATGAATGGTCTAACTTCACCATGAAGCCGCTCTTTCATATCAAAGATTCCATTATGGCCAAACGTATTTACACCTTCAAAAATGAACTCGGAGTAGAAGAATTAGTGGAAATGCGCCAGGAGGACCTTATTTCTCTCCAAAAGTTCAAACAGAAAATAGAAAGTCTCGGAAACTTTATTTGGAAGACTGGTGATAGAGAACTGACGAAGCTTAAATGTTATTTATATGAGAATACAGAAACAGCCTTAGAAATCAAGCAACTTGGATGGAACCGAAAAGAATTTTATGCTTTTGGGAACGGAGTCTTCTACGATGGACGTTTCATTCCGGTGGATGACTATGGCATCGTTCGTTTAGGAGAAAAAGGGAATTATTATTTGCCTGCCTATTCAAAGATATACAAAGATAAAATAGACTTATTCAAGTTTGAAAGGCGTTTTGTTCACCTCAATTTTTCCACGACGCCATTAAGAGATTTCACTGCACAGATATTTAAAGTCTTTGGCAACAATGGCAAAATAGCGTTCTGCTTCTACCTGGCCACCTTGTTCCGTGATATTATTACCATGACGACGCGGTCATTCCCCATTTTAAATTTGTTTGGCCCAAAAGGTTCCGGTAAAACCGAATTGGGACATACGCTGCTGTCATTTTTTATGATAGAAAATATTCCGCCCAATATACAGAATTCGACTATCCCCGCATTGAACGATACCGTAGCAGCAGTTTCAGACGGTCTTGTACATATTGACGAATATAAGAATGGAGTCGATCCGTTGAAGATTGAATTTCTTAAAGGAATGTGGGATGGAACAGGCCGCACGCGTATGAATATGGATTTAGATAAGAAAAAGGAAACTACGGCTGTGGATGCAGGTATTATCCTTTCTGGACAGGAAATGCCAACGGCAGATATAGCCTTGTTCAGCCGCCTTATTTTTCTGTCTTTCTCCAAATCTGAATTTGATACAGAAGAAAAAGCATCTTATCAGCATTTACTTCAAATGCGTTCAAAAGGAATGACACACCTAACGGTTGGAATATTGGCCAGACGCAAAGAGATAGCGACCACTTTTTTCGATACATTTCATTCCACATGCAAAGACGTAAATGATAAGTTTATAGATATTCCCGTTATGGATAGGATTGTGCTGAACTGGGCAATACCACTTACTGCTTATCGTTGTCTTGAAAAGTCAATAGATGTTCCTCTTTCTTACAAAGAAATGTTTGACATCACGGTAGAAGGCATCAGAAAGCAGAATGCCGAATGCAGAGTCTCCGATGAAATTGGAGCCTTTTGGCGTGTCGTTCAGTTCCTTGTCAGTGAAGGAGAAATCATTGAAGATGGCGATTTCAAAATACGTGTCCTTGCCCGTTTCCATTCTGATCGATTCAAAGATATACACTGGAATGAACCAAGAAAAGTTCTTTATCTTCAAAAGACCAGAATCTTCATGTTATACAAACAGAATTGCCACAAAATAGGAGATAAAATCTTACCAGAAGAAACGCTTAAGTATTATCTGGAGAATAGCAAATGTTTTCTTGGAGAACAGAGAATGACCTATCATGTCTTCAAAAAAGGAGTACAGGTTATTGACTATGAGCATCACAATGGAGTAAATGAACCAATAAAGAAGAGTGTTCAACAAAGGTCGTATTGTTTCGATTACCAGTTGTTGGCAGAGACCTTTGAAATTAATCTTGAATTGGGGAACACTGAAACTCCAGAAGAATAATAAACATAGGAAAATCATATCAACATAGATTTTTACTGCCATGTAGCTGTGAAGTTGTGTGGCAGTTTTTCTTTAAAAAATAATTTATTCCTATAAAACCACTATTTCTTTGTCTTGTTTGTCTTACTTGTCTTTTATATGAAAATCAATGAATTAACTATTTTCCCTTTAGTCAAATGCTGTCATCACTTGTCACAATTTGATTGGAAACTATTCGCTCACTTTTTAAGCTTTGTCATAAAAATCATACTTTTGTCATTAATAATAGAAATCTTGTCATAATCGCATATTGATATATATTATTTATAATCAACATATTACACTAAATTATAGAGAATCATGACAGCAAAGACAAGTAAGACAGGCCAAATATATCCTATTGAGAATAGTTTATTCTGTTAGTGAATTATTCCCAAACAGGGTGGGAAGTGAAGCAGTCATAAA
>CALNBT010000003.1 GCA_937874345.1 uncultured Prevotella sp. | reverse complement strand
GTATTGCAAACTTCGTCAGAACTGTCGATATCGTCGGCCGTTGATGTGAAGAAACTGTCTTACGAGAACAGCCCGATGGGAAACATCAGCACTGAATTTGTCTATATGCCTAAGTCAGATGGTACCCATTTTGTGGATGGAATCTTGCTGAGCGAGGGAAAAGAGGTGGCTGCTTTGAGTGGTACTTATGACAAGAACGGCAATCTGGATGCTTCGATGAACCTCGAACATATTCCGTTGTTCTTATTGAATGGCTTTATACCCGACCGCTTATTCGGGTTCAAAGGCAATGGAGATGGAACACTTTCGGTGAAGGGGTCATTGAGTAAACCCCATATCGATGGTGAAGTATTTCTTGATTCGTCGTATATCTACAGCGAACCCTATGGTGTTGAGATGCGGTTTGCCAACGATCCTGTTCGAATTGTCGACAGCAGACTGCTGTTCGAAAACTTTGAAATGTTTGCCAATAACAAGAGTCCATTGAATATTGCGGGTTATTACGACTTCTCCAACTTATCGGATATGAAGCTTGACATTCGGATGCGGGCACAGAATTTCGAATTGATTCATGCAGAAGAAAATCTTCGTTCGCAAGCTTTTGGCAGGGCCTTTGTCAATTTCTATGGTACAATGAAAGGACCGGTTGACAATTTGAAGTTCCGCGGAATGTTGAATGTGTTGGGGTCGACAGATATGACCTATATCTTGAAAGATTCAGAGTTGGCTACCGACAAGCAGATGGAAGAGTTGATTACCTTTGCCAATTTCAATGATTCTGTTCCGGTGGTAGTGCTTCGTCCCAAACTGAATGGCTTTGATATGGACTTAAATGTCAGTATCGATGAGGCGGCCCACATTGTCTGCATCCTGAACGCCGACCATACCAACTATATCGATTTGTATGGTGGCGGAGAATTGCGTATGAGATACAATCCCAACGATAATCTCCGTCTCTTTGGTCGATATACGCTTGGTGGAGGTGAGATGAAATATTCGCTGCCCATCATTCCATTGAAGACTTTTACAATCCAGAATGGAAGCTACATCGAGTTTGTAGGGGATCCAATGAATCCACAACTCAACATCACTGCAACAGAAAATCTCAAAGCATCTGTCAATGAAGGAACCGGGCTTGGACGTGTGGTAGAATTCAACAGTGGGGTAAAACTCACCAAGTCGTTGAGCAGTCCAGGATTGGAATTCATCATCAACTCCCCATACGATATGACGATTCAGGATGAACTGAATACGATGACGCCTGAAGGACGTGGCAAGGTGGCTATTACCATGTTGGCGTCGGGCATGTATTTGACCGATGGCAATACGCGCTCTTTCTCGATGAACAGTGCCTTGAGTTCGTTCCTGCAATCAGAAATCAACAATATTGCCGGCTCAGCCATGCGATCGATGGGATTGGATTTGGGCATGAGTGTAGATAATATGACGACAAACAGTGGCTCAATGAGTACCAATTACAATTTCAGGTTCTCCAAACGCTTGTGGAACAATCGTCTTCGCATCAATATCGGTGGGCGTGTTTCTGCTGGTGATGAACTGATGGCCAATCGTAATAATTCGTTTTTCGACAATGTTGAGCTGGAATACAGGCTGAATGAGAATGCGAGCCAATATCTTCGATTCTTCTATAATAACAACACTTACGACTGGCTTGAGGGGTTGATTGGTGAATATGGCGTTGGCTTTACCTGGCGTCGTAAACTCTCAAACTTCAAGGATATCTTCCTATTTAAGAATGAAAAGCAAACGTTTCCTACTTTCAATCCGGTAAGGACCGACTCGATTTCAAATGAAAACAGTGCAAAGAAAAAATAGATTCCCATTATACCTGATGACCATGTTGCTGGTTCTGACCGGTTGTTCGTCCACAAGTTCGATTCCTGACGGTGAACAGTTGTTTACGGGTCTGAAAACTATCAAATATGTGAATGTTGAAAATAACGACCATGCCAAAGAAACCCAAGTTGAGATGGAATCGGTTTTAGCTTCAGCTCCCAATGGATCATTTTTTGGAAGCAGTTATTACCACACACCTTTTCCTGTCAGATTATGGATTTGGAATGCTTTTGCCAAAGATTCAACTTCGGTGGGAAACTGGCTGACACGTACGTTCGGGTCGAGGCCTAAGCTCGTTAGTCAGGTTAATCCTGCCTTGCATCAGTCGGTTGCTGAACTGCAATTGAAGAAGTTTGGCTATTTCAACGGTAAGGTAAACTACCAGATCGTTCCAGAAAGTAACCCTAAAAAGGCAAAGATAGCCTACACAGTGGATATGGGACATCTGTGGCGCTTGGATTCAATCGAGTACTTGCATTTCCCTGCTGCAGCCGATAGTTTGATACAACAAACCAAGCCACAGGCCAAGATTCATAAAGGTGATCCCTTTAGTGTTCCGAATTTGGACGCTGAGCGCCAACGACTCAGCAGACTTTTGCGTAATAATGGCTATTATTACGCTCAGTCCTCAGATGCATCTTATCTGGCAGACACGCTACAGATACCGGGCAAGGCGCTGTTGCGATTGCAGTTGGCAGACAGTTTGGAACCCAAAGTTACGAAAAAGTGGTACATTGGAAAGATTGATATCCATCTTCGAAACGGTTTTATGGAAGATTTGAAGGATTCTTTGACCAGACGATCATTTACAATGCATTATAATGGAAAGAAGCCGCCTATTCGTCCGGGTGTGATTATGAGTGGTTTGAAATTGCGTCCGGGAAATTATTACAGCCTGTTCAACGAAGAATCATCGAGTTCTTATTTCCATTCAACGGGTCTTTTCAATTATTATGCTTTGCAGTTTACACCAAGAGATTCTACCATGGCAAGTGATACCCTGGATCTAGATATTAATTGTGTTTTCGATAAAAAGTATAATTTTTATATTGAAGGAAATGCAAAAGGTAAGACATCTGGACGTATCGGTCCTGAAATCGTATTGGGTTTAACCAAGATCAACGCTTTTAGAGGTGGCGAGAAACTTGATTTTAACTTACATGGTTCATACGAATGGCAAACGGGTCACAAAGCCGAAGGCTCCGCATCGAAAATGAACTCCTATGAATATGGTGGGGATGTATCGATTACTTTTCCACGGATATTGACACCTCGCAATTTGTTTTGGTCGGCCAGGCAACGCATCAGGCAAGACAGTGTGCAGGTAAGAACTCAGAGAAGGCAACAGAGAGCCCGTTTTTACGGGTACCAGACCACAATCATGCGTGTATCAAATAATATTCTAAACCGAGCTGGTTATTTTAGGAGGCATGTGGTATCGGGCGATTTGACCTATCAATACTGGACATCACCTCAATCATATCACGAATTCAGTCCTTTAACCTTGTCATACGAATACATGACAAGTCAAACGGATTCGTTCAAAGTGTTACTGAGCAAAAGTCCTTATTTGCAAATTTCCATGCGTAACCAGTTTGTGCCTAAGATGTCATACACATATCAATATACCAGTCCGGCGGAATTACGTAACCCTATTGCATGGAAAACCAAGGTGAGTGAGGCTGGTAATCTCTTGTCATTAGGTTATATGGTTGCAGGAAAGAAATGGAATACGAAGAACAAGACAATGTTTAAAAACCCCTTTGCTCAGTTCTTGAAGCTGGAAACAGACTTTGTTAAACTATGGCGTTTAAGTGAGAACCAGTCGTTGGTTGGACACCTCAACGCCGGTGTTGTATGGAGTTATGGAAACGCCTCTGAGGCACCTTACTATGAACAGTTCTATGTTGGTGGAGCCAATAGCATCCGAGCCTTTAATGTTCGTAGTATCGGACCGGGGAAATATCGGTCTGAAAATCCTATCATGTCGTATGTAGACCAAACCGGAGATGTAAAGTTCTTGGCAAACCTAGAATACCGTCCGCATCTTTTTGGCAGTCTTTATGGTGCTGTATTCTTGGATGCAGGAAATGTGTGGACACTTAAAAGCTCTGTTGACCGTCTCGATGGACAGTTTCAATTGAAGAGCTTATTGACAGATTTGGCCGTTGGAACGGGAGTTGGAATTCGGTATGATATGGATTTGTTTGTCATACGACTCGATTGGGGTATCGGGTTGCATGTACCTTACACCACAAGCAGAAGTGGATTCTACAATTTACCGACCTTCAAAGATGGAAGCAGTATCAACATCGCCATTGGCTATCCGTTCTGATATTTTATATTCTTCAAGTGAATTTACACCCAATCTGTTTCAGGACTAAGAAATAATTTTGATGTACTGGTTGAACGCCTTGCGAATTGTTAGTATCTTCAACAGTACAAATTCGAAAAGACTTACCGTCACCAGACAGGTAAGAATACCCAACAGAACATCTATAACATAGTGATGTCCAGTGTAAATGGCTGTCCACCAGATTCCCATGCAGATGATTGCGAAACAAATAATAGTTGCTTTGCGCTGATGAGTGATGATGGCATAGATGGTTGTCACCAACATATAGGCAGCATGTAGTGATGGAATTGCAGCAAAGATATTCGAATTTTTGCCATACAGTGCATGAAAGACCGGAATACCTACCAGTTGGTCGAAGCGTCCAAGGCCTGCCACATTACCGGGAGTATGCAAAATGGGCTCAAAACCGTGCTGCATGACATACCAAGGTGGGGCAGCCGGATGAATATAGTAGCCGGCAAAGCCAACGAAGTTGATCAGTAGAAATGCCGTTGCGAACCGAAGATAATTTTCTTTATCGCCTTTGAAATACAGATATAGAGAGAAAGCAATAGGAACCGGTACCCAACAAAGATAAAAGATGCCTGCAAAGAAATCGGCGAAGGAACAATGGTTTTGAAAGAAAAACTCATTTAAAGTCTGTGTTCCATAGGCTGTTGTGATTCCGAAGAGATGTTTCTCGGCCTCGTAAATGCCACGCACATCAATGCAATTTACTTCGTAATTGGGAAGGAGCCGCATCAAATCGTATGTACAACCAAAGACAGCCCATGGCATCAGAGCCAAAGCTATCTTGCGTGTTGGTTTTAAATATATCAACACTGCACATAAGATAATGATGTAAATGCTGAACATTATTGATCTTTCAACACATTATAGCAGTAAGAAACGCGCCAGAATGCAGTGATGTTGGCTAGTACAGCAATCAGGATCATACCTCCAATAGTCCACCAGATATTGCCCGTCAAACCTGTGATAATGGTACATAAAGCTGTAACAACGACACGTTCGGGACGTTGCATCAGGCCAACCTTGCAATCAATCTTGAGTCCTTCTGCACGAGCACGTATATAACTTACCATGATAGACCCCACCAGAGCTAAAAAGGTAACCACTCCAGCCCATAAATGCTCGGTGCCCAAGAAATATACAACGATTCCAAAGAGAGAAAACAATTCGCTATACCGGTCGAGGGTACTGTCCCATAACGCCCCAAACTTGGACTCCATGTTGCCTAGTCTGGCCAATCGACCATCTATCATGTCGAACAGTCCTGCAAAAAGTAGTAATGCACCTCCCCATCCGATGAGCGAAGTACCTTGGTCTGGCAAGGTCTTATCAGACGCCATGATGAAAAATCCGGAAGCAATAATATTGCCAATAAATCCAAATGTCGTCACAAGGTTAGGTGTGAACCCCAGTTTAATCATCACTTTGATGATGGGGGTGATAATGACATATATGTATTTTTGTAGATAATCTCTATAATTCATACCTTCTAAACTTATTTATTTTATAAAAACAATCCTTTATGATGAAACAGACTGACGTTTGGGGCGGTGAGGATGAAGAATGCTCTTCATTCGATGAAGACTGATGTTCTGATTGAATACAAAGAGTCTTTGTAACTGATAGTTCCAAACGATTGCCACAACGATCGAAACAGCTGCTTTGACTAGAATGAAACTGAATCCCGTCAATTCGGTAAATACCATCGTGCCAACAGTGTTCAGAACGATACTGCCAACCCAGACAATCATATAACGCATGGCTACTTTGCGTTTCTTGATTCCGCCAGCTTGGAATACCCATTTGTAATTGATAGTACAATTTACGATCCCCCCTGCCAAAGCTCCTAGGAAGGTAGAATAGACATACCATAAACCGGTAAAACGATTCAATAAGATGGTCACGGAAAAGTCGACGATCGAGGCAACCCATGACGATACTTGTGCCTTGCCGAAGGTAATGATGGTGTGCTTTATAGAACCCATTGAATCAGCAAAATGAAAATTAAACTGTAAATGCCGGCGAGGATATCGTCTGCCATTACCCAAAATCCTCCAGTCCTTCGGTCAAGCGAACGAATTCCCAATGGCTTGACGATATCAAAAAATCTGAACAGAACAAACGCAGCCAGTACATACCAGACCTTGTCTGGGGAAACAACTACTAATGGAATCCAGGCCCCAACCATTTCATCAATGACAACACGATGCGGATCTTTCCCCCAAAAGGGTTCCAGTTGATTGGCAGCCCACGTGCCAATAGCTGTAAATGCAACGATCAACAAAAGAAGAGCGACTAAAAGAATGGATGGAGGCAATAGGACTGATAGGCCTAACCATATCAAAATGGCTAGCAATGTGCCGGCAGTTCCTGGCCCCCATGGCCAAAAACCGCTCCCAAAACCAGTGCCAAAGATGATGGCTAAAAACGGTGGTCGCTTCATATTGTCATGCAAAATTAATAGAAAAAATATTAATATCCAAAGAGTTTTCTTCAAATTTGCCATTTAATGTCTATCTTTGTATCTTGTTTTAAAAATGATTTTGTGTGGATGTTTCTTGAAATGCCACAATATAGTTCATTGGAATGAAATGGACAAACGATCGTTTAGTTATTGAGTTAGTATTTTTAGGGGTTCAGTGAAGAGGGTTATTTGTGTCATAATGATGATAACAGCTTTGGTCTTGGGGGCTAAAGCTCAGATAATAGGAGAGATTGTTGATGTAGACGGATTCGCAATACCTTCTGCCAGTATTTTGTATAAAGGACATCATGTTGCAGAAGTGAGTGATATTGAAGGTAAATTTTCAATTGCCCGCCATGAGGGATGGACCTTGACGGTCAGTTCGGTGGGCTTTAAGACGCAGACGATTGGAGTAGATTCGCAAACGCCTGCAAATCTTAAAATCGTGCTCAAGGAAGATGCAAGGAACTTGAATGAGGTTCTTGTAAAAAGCACCCGAGCACGTTATTCCAGAAAAAACAACCCTGCCGTAGATTTGATGCGTAAGGTGATTGAGGCTAAGAAAAAGACTGATTTGGCCAATTATCCATATTATCAGTTCAATAAATACCAAAAAATAACCCTTTCGCTGAACAATATTCAACCTTCAGATCTTGATTCAGGTCGGTTAAGCAAGAAACAGTGGATGATCGACCAAATAGAAACGAGTCCCTATAACAATAAGCTTGTGTTACCTGTTTTCGTTGATGAAACGGTAACGCAGCATATTTACCGCAAGGATCCGAAGTCAGAAAAAGATATTATCAAGGGTCAGCAGAGCCAGGGTGTTAACCAGTTGTTGCAAACTGGCGACATCTTGAATACGATGCTCAAGGACGTGTTTACTTCAGTCGATATCTATGATGATTATGTCAGGTTGTTTCAATACCCGTTTGTAAGCCCTATTGGACCCGGTGCCATCGCTTTTTATCGCTATTATATTCAGGACACCGTTTATGTTGACCGTGACCTGTGTTATCATCTCGAATTTATTCCAAACAACCAGCAGGACTTTGGGTTCAGAGGCGAGTTGTATGTGCTTGCAGATTCGTCATTGCATGTCAAGAAATGTAAGCTGACAGTTCCGCATAAGAGTGATGTGAATTTTGTACACAACCTTCATATCGATCAGGCATACACAAAACAAGAGAATGGAGCGTGGGTTCTGACAACAGATGACATGTGGGCAGAATTGTCATTGTCGAGCTTCTTGTCAAATGCTTTGGTGGTTCGTACCACACGACTCAGCGATTATGCTTTTGATGACTTACCCAACAAAATATTCAAAGGCAGGGCTGCGGTAAGACATGAAGCTGATGCGATGGTGAGGGATGAAAATTTCTGGAACAGGTATCGAACGGTTGAGCTCACAAAGAGTGAATCGTCGATGGATGCTTTTGTGCACCGGATGGAACAATCGAAAAACTTCAAGTGGATATTGTTTGGCATCAAGGCTTTAGTTGAGAACTATATTGAGACAGGAACCAGCCAAAGCAAAAGTAAATTTGACTTCGGCCCGGTCAACACGTTGGTTACAAACAATTTTGTGGATGGCATGCGTCTTCGACTGAGTGGCCGTACTATGGCGGCCTTGAATCCTCACCTGTTCTGGACAGGTTATGCCGCTTATGGAACAAAGTCGAAAAATACATACTATGGAAGCGAAGTAACTTATTCCTTGAACAAGA
Organism: uncultured Prevotella sp.; assembly: GCA_937874345.1. GTDB lineage: Bacteria > Bacteroidota > Bacteroidia > Bacteroidales > Bacteroidaceae > Prevotella. The sequence continues at coordinate 3,904 of CALNBT010000003.1, read as the reverse complement.
AACAAAACTCACCATTCGAGTTTCCTCAACGCAATATTGCCTTTGAATCGACATACGATGTCATGTCCCCTTCGGATATGTTCTTGCAGCACAACAAGGATAATATATTCATGGCGTTGAAGACGCAGAATATAGAACAAATGTATCTGTACAACCGTCAGAAGCTGTCATTTATCTATGAAACCGATTGGGGATTCAGTGTCAATACCTCGTTGAAAGCCGAAAGTAACCAGATTGCCGGAGATTTGCAGTTCTTGAGAAAGAGCGACGGCTTTGAAGTGAATAAGATTCGTACCACAGAATGGGATGTGGGCATGCGTTATTGTCCGGGACAGACGTACATCAACACCAAGCAAAAACGTTTCCCTATCAATTTGGATAGTCCCGAGTTTACAATCAGTCATACGATGGGATTTAAGAATCTCCTGGGAGGGCAATATCAGTTGAACTTAACACAATTAGGTTTTTATAAGCGCCAATGGCTTGGCAGCTTTGGTTATATTGATAGCCATCTTAAGTTGGCAGCAGAGTGGGACAAGGTTCCTTTTCCATTGCTCATCATGCCCCCAGCAAACTTGTCATATTTCGAACTAGAAGAGACGTTCTCCATGGTACGTAATATGGAATTCTTGACAGATAGACAGGCTTTTTGGTCAATTGCTTGGGATATGAATGGTAAATTGCTCAATCGCATGCCATTGATTAAAAAATTGAAATGGAGAGAATACTTCGCATTTAAGGGCATGTTTGGTAGCCTTTCAGACAAAAACAATCCATTCTTAGGGCAAAACAATGCAGATAACATGTTGTTTGAGTTTCCAAAAGACTCGTACGTCATGAATAGTAAAGTTCCATATATGGAGTTTGTTGCAGGTATTCACAATATCTTCAAGTTCCTTGCCATCGACTATGTCCATCGTATCAATTACAATGACTATCCTGGTATAAAGAGAAATGGTGTGCGCTTTGCCTTTATGTTGAGTTTCTGACGCCTTTTAGCTTGAGACAGAAGGGGCTCTATTCTTAGAATAGACTTACCTCGAAATAGTACATGAAACAAAAGAATAAATATCAACGGTCATGAGAAAAATATTGAATCCGTGGATCGGAAAAGAGCATTACGATTGTTTTGGCTGTTGTCCAGAGAATCCTATAGGTCTTCATATGGAGTTTTATGAAGATGGTGATGATATTATTTCGTTTTGGAATCCTCAAGAACATTATCAAGGATGGATAGGTACGATGCACGGCGGAATACTGAGTACCATCATTGATGAGATTGCCGGATGGGTTGTCTTCAGAAAGCTACAGACGAGTGGCATGACGACAAGGCTTGATGTGAAGTACAAGCATCCTGTTCTGACGTCAGAAAACCAGCTTACAGTTGTGGCCCATATTCGGGAACAACATCGACAAATGGTCTTTATCGACGCAAAAATAATGAATAGTCAAGGCGAAGTTTGTGTAGAAGGTTCTGCCATCTATTTCGCCTTTGCTCAGGATCAGGCTAAAGAAATGGGATTCCATGGCTGCGACGTCGCTGATGAACAATTGTTTTCGATGTAGAAGCTGGCAGAAAAATGGAATTGGCGTGCGATAATTGCAGGTGATTAGTTAGGAGTCGTTTTCAATTTTTTGTCTGTTCCCATCTAATCTTGACCTGCTCGAATCCCATCGATTTCATAAAATTGTATAGTTGTCGCGAGGCATTTTCTTCAGCACTCTTGATATTTTCTGTTTTCATGCATCGCTTGATCATGGCATGATATGCCTTGTTGTATAGACCTTCACGATCTTTCCCAGACCATTTTCCCGTTTCGTAAAATGATTTTGTCCGCGCTTCATCAATGAAATTATCATCTAAGAGTTTGATGGGGGGCAACAAGACCCGAATCGAGTCGCCTTCAACCTTGATGAATTTCTTGTCTGCCTCATGAAGGTCAACACCCAAACGAAGGGTCCCATAATAGATTCTCACCAGATGATCGTCTCCGAAGAACCCATGTCTAACCGTATCGATCAGCTCCTCATCGCTAATGGATAGAAATTCCCATTGGCCGATATTACGAATGCTTTCAATTTGAGAGGGTGTTATATTGATTTTGTTATCGGTTTTCAAGGCCAGAAAGTTACCTTCGTTGACATATACTAAAATTAAAGCTCCTAAAATAAACAACATGATGATAGAAAAACCTACCATCCAGACCTTTTTGGGCAGGGCATTCAATAGGCGAACAATGCTATTCTTCTTTTGTTCCATGTTCTATCGGTGTTTTGTCGATGAGGGATTTGATGTCCTCAAGTGAGAAATCCTTTCTGAAAGATATTGTAATATTTTGTGGTGCATACCCCATTTTCTCAATGATCGGTATCAAGGCGCGGGCACTGCTCTCGCGTGCCATGTCAACAAGGCCCATGGACGGAATGTCTTTGATAATAGCCTCTCTTCCTTGTTGGGCATAAGAGGTCAATTCTTCATCGTTAAAATTTCTTCTGGTTAATGCAACGTATTGCTTTACTTCATCATAATTGATGCGCGTCGCAGTGAGACTTATCTTTGGATCGGGGAGCACAATCTCTATCTTGTTGCCATGTTTAATGACGTTTTTCTCGCTAAATTGGCTGAAATCAACAAATGCTTTCAAGGTGGCATCCATCGGAATGGCAATCTTTCGTTGCCCCAATGGGAGGTTGATCTTAAAATCCTTCTTCATAAACGCCCCTTCAAGCTTCATTTGATCATCATGCGTGATAATCTTATGAACGACATATTCGGCTGTATACAACTTTGAATGCTTCTGAATTTGCATGACCATCATTGGAATGGTATCGACAGCTATCGAGGCCTGCTCGCCCTTGTTGGGTGAACAGGAAAGGAATAAAGGCAAACAAAAGAGAAATATGACAATGAATCGCATGTAGTTTTCAATTGATATGGTCACAAAGATAAATATTTTTTTTGTAAAAAGATGATGCCCTAAAATTAAAATGCCATTGATTTTTTAGAGTAGGCAAAAGCATATACGTTGGCAATTTCATTGTATATCCGGCAAACCGGCTATCTTAGGATATAACCCCGACCAGTGGTCAGGGGGTGATATAGGACACGCTTTTTGACCGTTTCGACTGACAATCATCAGGAATCCGTTATTGCAGTTGTATTTCCAGCGGCACATCGAGGTAAAAGCCTTATTGGACGATTTGGGTCAACTGGTTCTTTTCATTCATCTGTTGACAGCAGACGGTTCCCTATGAAATGCATTCAAAAATATTGACATCTGACTTTTTTTCTAATAAACTTTTGAATACTTGTAAGGTATTGATTACGAATACTTTATGAGCTCATTCTCTTTGGACCGCAATTTGCATGATATTGATTGCCAAAGTTATTGATATCGCATCGCAATTTCATGCAAATTGGCACTCGGTTGCAACGGACTTATTTTCAGTAATCAAAAATATTTAACAAACCATCCTCAATCAGGTTAAACGAAAATGGCATCGGCGCCCTTTCGCGCCGATGCCATTTTATCAGAAACAAGTTTTAATCTTTTGTCTCTTTGGCTTTTTGGGGAGAATTAATCAACTTGCCAGTGCTATCGAATTGGATTTCCTTATTACCCACTTCAACCTCGTAGCAAACAGAACCATCAGCTTTAGTCGCCTTCACAATTTCTTTTACTTTCTGTCCACTCAAATGCTGTTGAGCAGGCGCAGGAAGTTCTGCCATTTGAAGACTGATTTCTTGTTCAATCAGTTTGCCTTCTGTTGTGAAAGAGGCACTTGCTGCGCGATCGCCACTCTTGAATTCAGCTTCCCACTCGTTATCTTCCTGACTCCAATTGACATTGGAAACCGCCGGAAAATTCTGTTTGAAACTCGATTTCACTACTTCTGGAGTTGC
>CALNBT010000002.1 GCA_937874345.1 uncultured Prevotella sp. | reverse complement strand
TGAATAAATTCCTTACTGACGATGCCTCCATGGGCATAGTCGATAACCTCGTTAAGGTTCAATACCATCTTCTTCTCAATTTGTTGATCCATCACTTTGTTGTTTTAAATTGTTTAAATCTTTGCCGTTCCCAAACCTTATTTGCCTCGTCTAGGCCAGTCATCAGGCCCGCTCATTATGTGGCAGAATCGCCTTTCATTTTCAAAGTCATTGAGATCGGGTGGCAATATGCATCATATTGACGATCAATATCAATGCTTTTGTCCTCCAAGGTCATTGGTTTTGCCAAGAGATCCATTCCCGATGGTTTCATGGTTCGCTTCTTTTTTGAAAGCATCCATTAACACGTTGGTTTTCAAGGCGGGCCGTTTACAAGCCAGTTGCAAATTTAATGCCATTAAAAACATAGTCACATTTGTGTCCTCATTTGCCGTTTTCGTATAAAACATATACCTTTGTCATCAAATGAAAACAATTTTCCAATTAGTAGATTTGCCAGATATGCCATTTTCGTCCTCTTCTCTTCATCGCCTCAATACTGCTATCGAGCCACCCAAACGGTTGAACAATCCATTCGGATATCAGCTACATCCATTGGCGATGTCTGCCATGAAAGAGGTCCAGGATTATCTGAGTGGTATGACATTGTGGAAAGATGAACTGAAGAAAGGAAAGATGTTTGGCGTGCTGGTCGTTGAGACTCCAGAAGGTATGCTGGGCTATCTGGCTGCCTTCTCGGGACAGCTTCTTGGCAAAAGTCAGTGCGACGGATTTGTACCGGCTGTCTTCGACTATCTGCAACCTGACGGGTATTTTAAGAAAAATGAAGAACGGATCAGTCAATATAATACGAAGATTGATGCGTTGGAAAACGATGCTGTGTATTTGAATGCACGAATCGAATTAAACAGTTTACAACAACAGTTCAAGAAACAACTGGCTGATGCAACGGTGTGGCTGAAGGAAGAAAAATCCAGGCGTGCCAAACTACGTGCTGAGCGACTTCTTTCATCAGCCGAAGAAGACTCCTTGATAGGTGAAAGTCAGTTTCAGAAGGCAGAATACCGTCGCTTGAAACATCGCCTGGAGGCAGAACTGGAAGAGAAAAGAACTGCCTTGAGTGAACACGAACAGACACTTACCCAATGGAAAGAGACCCGTCGGCAGCTCTCAGATCAATTACAACATTGGTTATTCGAGCAATTCAACATGTTGAATGCCAGAGGGGAACATCGTAACCTGCTTGATATCTTTGCACAGACTCCACAACGAGTCCCTCCAGCAGGAGCAGGCGAGTGCTGTGCACCGAAGCTGTTTCAGCATGCTTTTCGGCATGGGTTGAAACCAATCGCTATTGCTGAATTCTGGTATGGTGATTCTCCACGAACCACCATCCGCCACCATGGTCGGTGTTATCCGGCATGCCGGGGGAAGTGCCTGCCCATTTTAGGATTTATGTTGCAGGGGTTGGATGTTGAGAAAGAATACCATGAGCCGGCAGAATTGTTGATACCGTCTATTGTCTACGAAGACAACTATTTAATGGTGGTCGACAAACCGGCAGGTCTTTTGTCTGTCCCGGGACGGTCAGAACGACCCTCTGTCTATTCTATTTTAAGCAATTCAATGGATGAAGATTCTGCGTTATGGATGGTGCACCGGTTGGATATGGGTACTTCGGGATTGCTTATTCTGGCTAAGAACGTGCAAGTATACCATCATCTTCAGGTCCAGTTCAGAGAACGTTTGGTGAAAAAGAGATATGTGGCGATTGTGGAAGGCGAAGTAAAACCTTCTGAAGGCGTTATCGAGCTCTTGCTTCGTCCTGATCCGTTAGACCGGCCAAGGCAGGTGGTAGATATGGTCAATGGGAAAAAAGCGGTGACGCTGTATCGTGTGTTATCTACAAAAGATGGTAAAACATTACTCTCTTTGGAACCAAAGACCGGTCGAACGCACCAATTGCGCATGCATTGTGCACATCCAGATGGGCTGCATGCACCCATCGTAGGCGATGAGTTGTACGGTCATCCTGCCGAAAGGCTTTTTCTACATGCTGCCAGCATCACCTTTGTTCATCCTGTAACGGGCGAAGAACTGTCGTTTACTGCTCTGTTACCCGAAGCGTTCAAGGCTTTTCGATGTGCCCAGTCGCTTCTTGGGCTATAGTGTTGTAAATCTCCTGAAGATAGGCTTTCCCTCGCAGTAGATTCTTCCCTTTTTGCTTTCCTGCATTGACGACCACTTTCTTTGATTCGTTATTGTAAATCACTTGGTTATCGCTGTCAACCAGACCAAATGCGTCTGGGAAAGTGAAGAAAGCAAAATGGGGCGATTGAGAATTGAAAATATCCTTGCTATATGGAAATGCCTGGTGGCCGATACCCATCTGCCCTAATAGGGTAGCCGCGATATCTGTCTGCGAACCGTAAATGTCTATATTGCCGGAACCTTTCAGCGCTCCCCCCAAAAAGATGAGCGGAATATGATAACGGGCAACCGACAAGTTGTCAATGTTTTGAGGATAACACCCTAAATGATCGGCAACCAGCACCACAAGCGTATTTTTCCACTGTGGCATCTTCTTCAGTTCGCCAATGAAATGCCCTATAGAATTGTCGGCATACGCAAAGGCATTGAGAATCTTATTGTCCAAACGGTGGTAGGGAACATCGAAAGGTTCGTGGCTGCTTGATGTCTGGATGACTTTAAACCACGGCCTGTTCGTTTGCTCTTGGCGTAGGTCGGCAAGCAGTTTCTCGAACACCAGATGATCGTGAACGCCCCATTTGCTTAAGCGCTCGTTGGAAGGGAAATCCTGATCTGATACGATTTTCTGAAAGCCTGTGCCCATGAGGTACGACCGCATGTTCGTAAAATTGGCGTCTCCACCATAATAATACTGTGCCGAATAGCCGTTATGCCTTAGCGTAGCGGTAATAGACTGAAGGTTTTGCGACACTTTTGGCATCTTCATGACACTGGTGGTAGGCTGTGAAGGGAATCCACTGAGAATGGAAACCAGTCCGCGATCGGTTCTGAAACTGGTGGCATAGAAATTACGAAACAACAATCCTTCCTTTGACAGGCTGTCCAAATGAACAGCGACATCCGGCAAACCGCCCAACGATTTCATGATTTTTGCAGAGAAACTCTCCATGACAATAAACAGGACATTCGGTCTTTGGGTGTTCAATAGTTGGAATGTTGGTGCCTGAGGATACTTGGTTGATACCTCTTGGTCAAGCATATCCTTAACCAGTTTTCGTGCCTGTTCATCCTTCATGAAACGGTATTGGTCCTTGAAATTGGTTTGTTTTTCCATCGAAGCCATCAAACTGAACAGTGGATTTGTGGCTGCATGGTTCAACCGAATGTCTTCGCTGAAGTAAACCTTGCCCACATTCATCGTTGAAACGCCAAAACCACCCCGTATAGGGATGATCAACAGTCCCAGCAAGATGAGAAAAACCAGCGAGAAAAACGGTCTGTTTAACGGCAGAAGCTTTTTCTCAAGTGTATGTTGACGCAGAAGTATATTGAATACCCGATATATTATTACGGCACAGACGATGATGGCAACAAACAGTCCAACGATCATCCAGCCGCTGACACTGGCCATGGCATCCTTCGGAGACGTGAAGAAATAAAACAGAGGCGTCGAATCCAGTGGGAACCCCCAATAAGGATAAAGGACGATGTTCACGACAACAGCAACCGAAAGGAGCAATGAGACGATGGCAAAATAGCCTTTGGCCAGATTTCTCCACAGTTTATGGCGTGACCAGATGCTTGCCATCAGCAGTAACCCCGGTATAATACTCAGGTAGCCTGCAAGAGAAAAGTCGAGTGGTAATCCGTTCCAAATAACTTTCAACCAATTGTTCCAGCCCGTTGCATGGTACAGGTTTAAGTTGAAAAGCATGAAGAGTGGCTTTTGAAGGGCAAAGACCAGTACGAAGAAGAGAAAGGTTAGAAAGAAATATTTGAATCTTATTTTCATGGTGATGTTATACAAAGAACATGATCAAAATCTGGGCAATGATGACTCGAATGAACATTCCGATGGGGTAAACAGTTGCATAACTGATATTAGGCGTTTCGCCTTCGATGGTGTCGTTGGCGTAGGTAAGGGCCATCGGGTTGGCCATCGACCCGCAAAGAATGCCGCAAATGGTACCAAAATCGAGTTTCTTGGTACGCAAAGCAATGAATCCGACAATCAGCACCGGAACAATCGTCAAGATAAATCCAATACCAATCCACATCAATCCTTCGGGACGAGCTACTGTCTGGAAGAAATCTTTTCCGGCATCAAGTCCAAGGCAAGCCAGATAGATGGAAAGACCGATCTTTCTGAGCATGAGTGACGCTGATCGGGTGGTGTAGGAAATAAAACGAAGATGTGATCCCAAGGCGCCTATCAGGATACCCATGATGATGGGTCCGCCCGCTATTCCAAGTCGAATGGGTGTAGCGATTCCTGGCAAGTAAATGGGTAAGGTACCCAATGCCAGTCCAAGGATGATACCAACGAAGATACTTCCAATGTTGGGCTCATTCAAAGTCTTGACAGAGTTGCCCAAGAAATGTTCGGCATTGTCAACATCCTTCGGTTCGCCAACAATCGTAATACGGTCACCATATTGTAATCTTAAGTCTTCAGTAGCCAATAGTTTGACATCACCACGAATGACCCTGCTCACATTCACATTGTATGCCTCGCGCATATGCAATCGGCCGAGGCGCTTGCCATTGAGATTTGTTCGGGTGAGGACAATTACTCTCGATTCTACTTTTGAATCGATATGGTTCCAATCTACTCTCCCTTGGTTCCAATCTCTCTCAACTTCCTTTCCGAAGAGTAGTTCAAGTCCGTTGACATCATCGCGATTGGTCACGATCATCAGACTGTCACCGGTGTGTAGCTGAGTGCTTGCCATGGGCACCAAAACTTCGTTTTGACGCCAAATGCGTGAGATAACGAATTTCAAGTGAGTATTTTTGGCCAGTTGACCAATTTGCTTTCCCTCAATGGCGGGATTAAGAACAATGAATTGGGAGACAAAAGTACGATCCTCGTCGATTGGATGTTTTGGTTTTAGGTCTTCTTCCTTGACAAAGAGTTTGCGCATCAAAAGGATGGCAAGGATAACACCTACGACACCCAATGGGTAGGTAAGGGCTGTTGCCAGCGCGATTTCGCCGGTTGGAAGGCCCAGATGTCCCAATGCTTGTTGGGCGGCTCCAAGGGCCGGTGTGTTGGTAGTTGCCCCGCAAAGCAATCCAACCATTGTTGAAACGGATATACCAGTAATGGGACATAATGCTAAAGCTATGGCCGTTCCCAAGAGAATAACGGCCAAGCCCCATAGATTGAAAGATGTTCCTTCGTTTCGAAAAGCCCCGAAAAAGTTTGGACCGACATAAAGCCCTAGGGTATAAACAAAGATGACCAGACCAAAGGTTTCTGCATAATGAAGTGAGACGGGATCGACTGTCAATCCTAGATTTCCTGCAAGAATGCCTGCAAAGAAAACAAATGCAATGCCAAGCGAAATGCCCATCAGCTTTAGTTTGCTAAAAGCCAAGCCTACAGCGATGATCAAAGAAATGACCATAATTGTTTGGATAGCCGAATGGACGGCAAAAAGACTGTTAAGCCAATCCATTGCTAATAAGGTTTTGAGCATATGGCTGCATATATCTATCTAGCGCTAATCGAGGTTTCATTCGCCGTTGCAAAGGTATTGCAAATTAAAGATAATGCCAAAAATAATCATCTTTAATGCAGTTATCGTCAATAGATGTACTTTATATGGAGCTGTTATTTAGTAGATACTTATCAATCATCTCTCTTACGCAGCCTTTTCCACCTTCTTTTTGAAGAATAATGATATTTGGAATTTGTTTGATTTGTGGCATGGCATCTGCGGGACAGGCTTTCATCCCTACAGAAGAGAGCAATTCGTGACAATTGATATCATCGCCAATGTAGGCTACTTGATTGAGCGAAATATTCATTTCTCGACAAATTTCCTTGGCGGCTTCCAACTTTCCACCGGCACGTTTGCCCTGAAAAAGATAGTTCACCTTGAGCTTTTTGGCGCGGTTGGCAACCATTTGGGTGTCTTCTGATGTGATAATGCCAGTCAGGATACCCGCCTTTTGAAGGAGTTGAAGCCCCATTCCATCACGGGTATTGAATTTTTTCAGTTCTTCACCGCTCTCAGCATAATACATTCCACCGTCGGTCAAGGTACCGTCTACATCACATAAAAAGAGTTTAATGTCGTTTTTGGCAGGCTTTTGATCTATCGGCAGATGTTTTCTCATCAACTTTTCCATCAACATCCAGTCGTCGGGTTCATCAATTTCCAACGCAGTGTATTCCGGCATCTCGTAAATACCAATCTTACCGCTCAATCTGTTGCCTGAAGCAACGATGTTTCGAACCGTATTGATATAAAAAGCACCGTTCTCCATCAGCATACCCGAGAAGTTTTGGCGGCGTGGACGATTCTTGAAATCATAGTTCATACTCGTTCCGTCGGCATTCCAAAAGAACCGATAGTTGCGGACACATGTCAGAAGTGAGTCGTATTTTCCCTCTTCCCATAATCGCAATGCCTCGCTGAAATGTTGGGTCTGTGTCATGGGAGATGTGGCCTGAACCAACATAAAGCAAATATCGTTGTCCAGTTTGGCGTAATGAATATATTCCAACATAACACTTTCGGTGGATGCTGTATCAGAAGCGTTTTCAGCAGAGCGATGATAAACGGACGTCTTAGAATAACATTGGCTATTTACGACTTGCTCGATCTCGTAAGAATCGGTTGCAACAATCACTTGGTCAACGTCAGGACAGGCCTCCAAAGCCTCGATGTTCCAACACACAAGCGGTTTACCGCAAAGGGGTTTGATATTTTTTAGTGGGATAGATTTGCTGCCTCCTCTGACAGGAATGAATGCTATGACCATTTTATTTGGTTTTTTTTAAGTTTTTCTCGTTGAACTTTCTCGATGTCCAAGATGTCTTCACGTTTGTAAGTCAATGCTTTTGCAACGGCCCTGCAGTCGCGTGCCAGTTTTCTTACGCCATCTGGCTCTAGTGATGCTGCATGGTCGGTTCCCTTCCACGTTCTATCCAAGGTGTAGTGACGCTCTATATATTCAGCACCTAGCGCAACGGCAGCAGAGTCAACGGCAATACCCAGATGATGACCCGAGAAGCCAATGGCCTTGACTCGCTTTCCATATACCTCTTTTAGGCGTGTCAGTTCCAAAAGGCAGATGTCTTCAAACGGCACGGGATAGCCAGATGTGCAGTCATAGATGACCAAATCCTGGTTCCGCCCCCGGCTTTCAAAGAACTGAACGATTTTCTCTTCCTCCTCTTTGGTGGTCATTCCAAACGAAAGGTGTATCTCGCCATCAAAATAATCGCATAGATATCCCAAGAGTTCCTCGTTGAGATTGCATGCAGAAGGAACCTTGATCATCCGTGGTTTCAAGGTACAGATTTCCTTTGCCGACGTAATATCCCATACAGAGGTAGAATATTCTATTCCATATTCATTGCACCACTGTTGCAATTGACGGTGTTGTTCCAAGTCAAACTCCAAAAATTCGCGGTGAGCTCCATAAGTTGAGCCATAAGAATTCTCCGGATGAGGGTGCGGTGCATTAAATTCTTGCTCGCTGAGTAGTTCTTTAACACATCGCTTTTGGAATTTCACAATGTCTGCCTTGCAATAAGTCGCAGCAGTTTGAATCATTTCCTTGGCTATTTGCATGTCGCCTTTATGGTTACAGCCAATCTCAGCAATTATGAATGGGCTCTTCATTGTTTTATGTTTTGGGGGGATATACATATATTTCCAGTGACGAAGTGCCATCACTTCAGGTGCACAGTGATCACTTAAGATGCAAATTTACAAAAAATATTGATGGCACTGATTCTTTATTTTGAAAAATATCGTTCTTTTAAAGTCTTCTCCAAAGAATTAGCTCTTTGAATGGTGATGATGATCTTTTTCTATTTGCTGCGCAATTTCGGTGAGATACGCTGTCAATCGTTGAGCATTAGTTTCTGGATTGCCATCAGTTTGGTACTTCATGTATGCTGTTCGAAGCTCCGAATCGAGGGGTGTCAATATATCTTCATTACTTGTTTTGTATTGATCTGTATCCACAATCCTAATGTGATTGATCTCCGAAAGGGTCTTCAATCGATGAGATTCGAGCTTCGCCTCCTCGTAAGCCGCATTCGTCAGGAATGCGACCGGAACGTTGTTCAAGTAAACATACGACAAGCTATTGCTGGTATGCATCAGTACACCCATCGATTCTTTTACCAAAACATCGGTTTTGTTGAAGATAATCTTTCTTCCATTGAAAGGATTTTTCTCGAAATCAGCCGACGGATGTGCTGCGATCACAATCTGGCAATGATATTTTTCTTCGACTAAAGAGAAAAAACGGTTGAGAGACTGATAGAAATCGTGGGCAACTTTTTCAGGTTGGAAAGACGGTTCTCGCTTCTTGATCTCAGGATGGAAAGGAAAGTAATTGTCAATATAGACAATCATGGGTTTGAGAGAAACAATATCGTCAGATGTGTTGCCTTGAACCCGAATAAATGACTCGTAATCGGGGTGGTTGATACGATAGGGTTCTGTGGACGGAGAACAGCTGATCAAGATCTTTTGGAACATCTTTCGGTAAAGCTTCCAATAAAAAATTTCGCGGGCATGACGAGGATTGAACTTGCGAATCAACTTCATCAGTCTGGACTGTGGCAATTCCTCTGAGTTGTCAGCAAAGAAATTGATTGTTACAATGGTTTTGAAACGCGATGCAATGGTCTTGTAAAATCTGAAGTTTTCAGGATTCTCATGGATATTCGTGATGAGCAAGGTGTCTAAGGACAATTGCTTGATGCGTTGATTTAAATCCTTGAGTGACTCGATTTTTACAACATAGGGTTTTGAAATTTCGGTCTTGGGTGAGAATGAAGGTGAAACGATTTTCGTACAGTCCCAATATTCCACTTCAAACCTGTTCTGTAATTCCTCGATACAGAAGTTGGTCTCCCATCGAGGAGTCAGAACCGACGACTCCAAAATCCTTATTTTAATCTGATTCATACTTGTCAAAAACGAACGAGGTCAGCTATCTATTTGAATAACCTTGTGACATCGATTGATTGAAAGCCCTGAAAACGCAGCGGAAAGCATTGTTCATGGCTGTCTGGAACAACTAGTGGTGAAAGACAAAAGTAATGATTTTATTTTGGAATACAAACAAATCCTTGTATATTTGCTGGTTATTAAACACCGAACGATGTCAGAAACATTAAAAGAGAAAACGGCCAGAGGATTGTTTTGGGGAACACTCAACAGTGGAACAACTCAAATATTGAACTTAATTATTGGCGTTTTTCTTGCGCGAATCCTTTCACCCGGCGATTATGGTATAGTAGGTATGCTTGCCATCTTTACTGCTATTGCAGGTAATTTGCAAAGCAGCGGATTTTCGAATGCTTTGATCAACATCAAGGAACCTACGCATGGAGATTACAATGCCGTGTTTTGGTTTAATATCCTGACCAGTATTTCCATTTACGTCATTCTCTTTTTCTGTGCGCCGTTGATTGCCTGGTTCTTTCATGTTCCTGCGTTGACCAATCTTTCACGTTTTATTTTCCTGACGTTTGTGATGAGTTCGTTCGGTATTGTGCCTAATGTCATCATGACCAAAGACCTGATGATCAAGGAATTGACCATATCCAGCAATGTGGCTCTTGTCTTGTCGGGTATTACCGGCATTACGATGGCGCTTATGGGGATGACCTATTGGAGCTTGGCCTGGCAGCAGTTGATCTACATCACGGTCATGAACATCTACCGATACTATTATTGCTATTGGCGACCCACGTGGAAAGTGAACTTCACACCTATCAAAAAGATGTTTGCTTTCAGCGTGAAGATTCTCATTACCATGATTCTAAATACGGTTAATAATAATATTCTGACATTCGTTTTTGGCCGGTTGTTTACCACAAAGGCAGTGGGTAATTTCTCCCAGGCGTACAAGTGGAACCAGATGGCTTATTCATTAGTGGGCAATACTTTGCAGCAAGTGGCCCAGCCTGTGCTGTCTTCTTTGACAGACGACACGCGGGACCGTGAGAAAAGGGTATTTAGAAAGATGATGCGTTTCACGGCGATGTTGGCATTTCCTTGTCTGTTCGGACTTGCCCTTATCTCCAAAGAATTTATCCTCACCTTGTTGGGTGCTAAATGGATTGATTCAGTTTTGCTGATGCAGATATTGTGTTTGGGCGGCGCCTTCATGCCCATGTATTCCCTTTTCCAGAATCTTGCCATCAGCCATCAGCGAAGTGATACCTATATGTGGTGTAATTTCTTCCAAATCATTATTCAGATTGGTGTCATCCTGTTATGCTACAAACAAGGAATCGTCTTTATGGTGGTTGCTTTCTCGGTATTTAATGTATTGTGGTTGAGTGCTTGGTATCTAGCCACCCGTAAACTTATTCAATTGAGTTTGCCCGAGATTCTCAGTGATACGTTGCCATTCATGTTGTTATCTGCTTTGGTTATGTTGTGCGCTTTCATGGTCAGCATGCCATTTCATAGCGTGGCTCTTGTCTTGATCATTAAAATATTGGTTGCGATGATCCTTTATATCGCTGTGATGAGAATCTTTTATTCAAGTATCTTTGATGAGGTTTTGGACTTTTTTATGAAACGAAAAGCATGAAAATATCAGTCGTTATTCCCGTATACAATAAGGCCGAATACGTAGAAAGGTGCCTTGTAAGTTGTCTGCAGCAAATGTTTGACGACTACGAGGTCATTGCTGTCAATGATGGAAGTACCGACTCTAGTGGTGTTATTTGCGAAGCCATCGCAAAGAGCGACGACCGACTGCGGGTCATTACCACTGTTAATGGTGGTGTTACAGCTGCCCGGCGTATTGGTGTTGAACATGCCAAAGGCGATTTTGTCACTTTTGTAGATGCCGATGACAAGTTGCTTCCCCATAGTCTTCAGACATTGTATGATGCGATGGTGACGAGTCAGGCAGACGAGGTGATTGGAACTTTTGTAGACCAATACGGAAATGATCATTCTACAGGTAGAACCGGTTTTGTTGAACACAGTGTCTTGCTCAAGGAAATCCTTGCCCATCAAGCCCGTTTTTGTATCTTATGGGGTGTACTCTTCAAGCGTAATTGGCTGGAAGATTGTTTAACTGCACCCCGAACCATCCAGTCGGGCGAAGATAAATTGATGCAGATGATGTATCTCATGAAGCACCCAAAGGTCTATTTTATAGACCAAAGCGTGTATGAATATACGATTGATGTTCCTAATAACCGTAAATTGAATATCGAGGAAGAACGAGTTTATGATGACGTTTTGCGAAATGTACTGGCACCAGAGATGGAAACGTATCAATATGATTATACCTTGCGGCAACTGAAGCAGTATGAAAATTTCGTTGACCAGCGACTCTTTGGCCAGTTTGAACGCTATTATCATCAGCAAATCAGTGGAAAGTTGAGTAGCAAGTTGCCACTGGCCGACCGCTTGGTTTATTGCCTTCCACCGCGCATTTCCTATTATCTGATTCACTGGAGAAAACAATTTAACGCATAAACAGATGAAACAGCCCGCAAAGGTCGATGTGGCCGTCTTGATTTTATTCTTCAATCGTCCAGAATTTCTGCAGCGAGTGTTTGATGAAGTGCGACAGGCTCGCCCCTCACGATTGTTTCTTTATCAGGACGGACCGCGCGATGAGCACGATTTACCTGGCATAGAAGCCTGTCGAAAAATAGTAGAAGAGATTGACTGGGAGTGTGAAGTACAGCGGTCTTACCATGACTTTAATCAAGGCTGTAATCCTTCGGGTTATCTGGCTCATCGGTGGGCGTTTTCCATGGCCGAGAAATGTATTGTTCTGGAAGATGATGTCGTACCGTCTCAGTCATTCTTTCCTTTCTGCAAAGAATTACTCGACCGCTACGAAAACGATGACAGGATATGGATGATTGCGGGTTTCAACAGTGATGAAACAACGCCAACTGTCGCCGATGACTATTTCTTTACATCGGTCTTCTCCATCTGGGGATGGGCTTCATGGAAGAGAGTGGTGGACACCTGGGACGAAAGTTATGGTTTCTTGGATGAGCCTCAAACAATGGCACACCTGAAGTCGCTGATTAATAAACGTGGCATCTATCGACAGTTCTTGCCGATGTGTTACGACCACCGGGCATCTGGTAAAGCATTCTTTGAAACGATCTTCTGGTCGTCGATGTTGTTGAACAACGCTTTAGCCATTATGCCAACGCGAAATCTTGTCAACAATATTGGGCTGACTGAAAATTCAGCGCACTATACGGCAAATCTTCAAACTGTTCCTAAGCGTGTCAAGAGGATGTTTACCATGGAAAGTTTTACATTGAACTTTCCCTTGAAACACCCATCTTATATTTTCGAATATGTTGATTACAAGGATCGTGTTTATAAAACACTGGCCTGGGGACATCCTTGGATCAAGGTTTCCCGTTCGCTGGAAGAGCTTTACCTCAATCTTCGGCATGCTCAATTTTCACAAATTGTGAAAGCGGCGAAACGAAGAATCAATTTGATGCTGGGATTTGAGCGGCATCATTGACCATTGGCATAATATTTTTCCACATCTTTTAGAATTTCGCTCGGAACAAGATGGTCTATTGGCAGCTTGTCGCGAACCCTTTCACGAATCTCTGTACTGCAGATATCAACCAATGGCATATCCAGCATGGTTACATGTGGCGGCAGCAATTGTGTGTCAACCACTGATTCGCGTCGAGGATAAATAATGATGCGGTAGGTGTCGATTAGATCTTGATGATGTGCCCAACGGTCAAACACTTCCCAGTTATCAGCACCCAGAATCAAAGTGAAAGAAACCGTTGGGTATTCTTTCGATAACCATTGCAATGTATTCCATGTGTACGATGGAATAGGCATCTGAAACTCGGCATCTGAAACAGTGAGTCTAGGCTTTCCTAGTACGGCCTTACGAGTCATGTCAAGCCGTAAGTTGTCATCAAGCAAATCGGCTTGTTCTTTCAAAGGGTTTTGGGGAGATACCAAAAACCAAATTTCGTCCATCCGAAATGACTTTAAAATGTATTGTGCCAATGCAATGTGCCCGTTGTGAATAGGGTTGAATGATCCCCCAAATATACCTATTTCCTTCATGAGTGTTTATTTCTAGCCTGCAAATATAATTTTTTTAAATGATAAATTATTACATTCTTTTTAATTGTATATTTTTTTTGTATATTTGTATCGTGAGTATAATTCATATATCTATTCATTACAATTATTTTAATACGATGAAGAAAATTATTTTATCGAGTATTTTCATGCTGTCTGTATTCGTTGGACATGCCCAACATGAAACGGGCAGTTTGACCGTTCAGCCAAAGGTTGGTATCAATTTGGCCAATTATGCTGGTGGTGAAGGAGGCTCTAATATCCGTCTTGGTGGGGTTGCTGGAGCTGAATTAGAATATCAAATATCTGATATCGTAAGTTTGTCAGGTGGTTTACTCTACTCAATGCAGGGTGCAAAGGGAACAACTTATACAGAACTTGGAAACGTTGATGCCACATTAAAGGTAAACTATCTCAATGTACCTGTTGTGTGTAATATTTACGTTGCCAGAGGCTTCGCTGTAAAATTGGGTGTTCAGCCCGGTTTTAAGCTTGACAGCAAGGTAACGGCTTCAAATTATGGCGTTTCAGCCACAGTCGACCTGCCCGGTTTGAAGTCTGTTGATTTTTCTATCCCCATCGGCCTCTCTTACGAGTTTAGCAATTTTGTTATCGATGCCCGTTATAATTGGGGCGTAAGTAAGGTCGTGGATGAGGCAAATGACAAGAACAGCGTGCTGCAATTTACTTTCGGTTATAAATTTGCGCTTTAGTAAGTATCTGTTTCTTGGGTAAGTTGGAATGGTATGAAGGGAAATCATTCCATCTATTTCAAAAATTGGGGGCATGTAGACCGATGGTCTGCATGCTCCCAATTATATTAACAGGAAAGTGGAGAATATGGTATGGGTGGGGGTAAATACACCAAACCTGTCGTCAACGCGATAAGTAGCTGTCAAGTTTTTTGCAGTCAAGGCATCACCATGGGCCTTGCTTGGTAGAAAGCTGTTCTTAATTTTTCGCGTGCGAATTGGAGTCTTTTCGCAATATACTGCATATTGTCCAGCAAAATGGTGCCCTTTGTCTGTCAATTTGCATGAGTTTGTGTGGCAATATCATTGATATTGAGATTTGAGACCTGAGCAATCTGCAAAGTACCTGAAACATTCCATTTGCAGGATACATTCATTTGTCTGCTTCTATCCTTTTGTGTGTTTGTGCGCATCCAAAAAATCGCTCACCAACTTGAATGTTTCTTGTTTTGCCTTCTCAAGATCATCGTTAATGACAATCTTGTCGAATTTTGGGGCAAAGGTCAGTTCATACGATGCTTTTGCCAACCTATCTTCAATTACCTCCGGCGTATCGGTGGCACGGCCAACCAAACGGCGCCTAAGCTCGTCGATAGAGGGTGGTTGGATAAAGATGCTCAGCGCCCGTTCTCCATAAAATTTCTTGATATTGACGCCACCCTTGACGTCTACATCGAAGACAACGTTCTGTCCTTTGCCCAACTGATTGTCCACCTGTTGCTTCAACGTGCCATAATAGCGGTTTTTATATACCTCTTCATACTCCAAGAATTCATCTTTCTCAATACGTTGGCGAAACTCTTCGGCCGAAAGAAAGAAATATTCCACACCATTCTGTTCGGTTCCCCTTGGTGGGCGACTGGTACAGGAGATGGAAAAAGCCAAACTTAACTCTGGATGTTCTTTCATTAACCAGTTAACAATGGTGCTCTTGCCACTGCCTGATGGGGCAGAGAAGATGAGGAGTTGCCCCCTCCCGGAGGGCCTACCCCCGTCCTTTCCAAGGAGGGGAGCTACAGTATTATCGCCGTTCTGTTGGTTATTTTCCTGCATATTGGGTGTGTTTGTTTGGTGATTGCTATTGATTGTCATGTTTATCGTGTTGGGAACAGATTTGAAAATTAAGGATAGATTGTCCTCCTTTCCCTTTTAGATGCCCTCATTTATCAATAAAAATCATAAATGATACTGGTCGATGATGTCACCCCCTCTTTGGGAGGGGCAGGGAAATCCCTTTCAATATTTATTCGTATTACATCACGTTCAACACCTGTTCCTTGATTTGCTCGAGCTCATCTTTCATCTTCACGACGATGTTTTGCATTTCGGCTTGATTGCTCTTAGAGCCGGTGGTATTAATTTCCCGGCCCATCTCCTGTGCAATGAATCCAAGCTTCTTACCGTTAGGTAGGTCTTCTTCCATCGTCTCTCGGAAGTACTTCAGATGGTTGGTCAGACGCTGTTTCTCTTCGCTGATATCCAGCTTCTCTATATAATAAATCAATTCTTGTTCCAATCGGTTCTTGTCGTATTCAACATCAGGAATTTGTGAAAGACCTTCAATGATACGTGCCCGTATTTTCTCGACACGAGATTTTTCGTACGGTTCAATGCTCTTCATCAGGTTTTCGATGTTATCCAGTTTCTCTATAAACTTTTTTCGAAGAGCATTGCCCTCTTGTATCCGGAAGTCTACCAAATTTTGGATTGCCTCTTCAATAGCAGAGAGTGCTACATTCCATTCCTCATCATCCAGAATCTCGATATCGTTTTTTGTGGTGACATCGGGCAATTGCAAGAGGGTTTGAAACCAATCGGTTGGCTCGGGCAAACCTGTTGAGGCGGCAATTTGCTTGATTTGACTGCTGTAACTCTCTACCACGGCAGCATTGATTGGCGTCATATCTGCTGATAATTCTTTTTCAATCCAAATGGAGAAATCTATTTTGCCCCGGTTCAGGGCCTTGGAGAGTTGTTGCCTGATATCTATTTCTTTCTCCCGATAAAGAGGGGCAATGCGTGTAGATATATCAAGCGATTTACTGTTCAAGGATTTGATTTCAACATTGATTTTCTTTTCTTTATATGCTACGACTGTTTTTCCGTAACCTGTCATTGATTGTATCATAGTTGCAACGAGTTAAATTAATGCAAAAGTACACATTTTGAAGGAAAAATTTCTAAATTTGCATTTTATTAAGATTATATTTAGATATGTCGTGTATTTTAAGCATAGAAACCAGTACAGATATTTGTTCAGTAGCCGTTAGCCAGAATGGTGTATGCATATATGAAAAAGTAGACCGCAGTGGCCCAAACCACGCAGTTGTGCTGGGTACTTTTGTCGATCAGGCCTTATCGTTCCTGGATGGCCATTTGATACCGCTGGATGCTGTTGCCGTAAGTAGTGGCCCCGGATCATACACTGGGTTAAGAATTGGCACATCGATGGCTAAAGGTATCAGCTATGGAAGGTCGGTGAAACTGTTATCAGTTCCCACTTTACAACTGATGTGTGTGCCAATACTGCTTCAAGAGCAAATCACTGATGACAAGGCCTTGCTTTGTCCAATGCTGGATGCCAAGAGAATGGAGGTATATGCGCAGATTTTTGATCGCGGGCTGAATGAAATCAGACCGATTCTTGCAGATGTCGTTGACGCTGAAACCTATTTGCCCTATTTGGAAGAACATCCGGTTTATTTCTTCGGAAACGGAGCCGACAAGTGCAAGGACATTATCCAGCACCCCAATGCCCATTTTATCAATGGAGTCGTTCCATTGGCTAAGAATATGTTTCCTTTGGCCGAGAAACGAATGATGAATGAACAATTTGAAGATGTAGCCTATTTCGTACCGTTCTACCTCAAGGATTTCGTAGCCAAACAGGCAAAGAAGTTGATTTAATTCAAGTTGTCTCAAATAAAACACTTTCCACACGATTACTGTTTAACTATGAATATAGAAGGATTAGATTATAATACTCAGCGCGAGCGATTGGTTTTGCCTGAATATGGACGTGAAGTCCAAAATATGGTTGACTATGCCTTGACGTTGACTGATAAGGAAGACCGCCAGCAATGTGCCGAAACCATCATTGCGACGATGGCCCGAATGTCAACCCAAAACCGTGAAAGCGAAGACTTCTATCAGAAGCTTTGGGATCATCTGGCGTTGATGAGCAATTTCAAGCTGGATATTGACTATCCCTATGATGTGACCCAAGTTGATAAGATTTATGCAAAGGGTGACCCTGTGGTATATCCTATGAATAACATCCCTGTTCGACACTATGGGCACATGCTGTTTGAAGTCTTTGAAAAATTGAAGACCATGGAACCAGGAGTCGAACGAGATGAGCTGGTAAGGGCAACTGCGAATCAGATGAAACGTAATCTGGTGCAGTGGGGACATGGTTCTTCAGATGACGAAAAAGTAGCTTTCGATTTGGAAAGATTTACCGACGGCAACATTGTTTTAGACCTAGACCGCTTCAAGTTTGATCGAATTGAAGTGAAGGAGTTAGATAAAAAGCGGAAGAAACGTTAAAGGTATGGAAGCATTCATTATTGAAGGTGGACATCGCCTGAAAGGAACAATTACGCCTCAGGGTGCCAAGAATGAGGCCTTACAGGTTATCAGTGCTTCGCTTCTTACATCAGATTCCGTTACCATCAAGAATGTTCCTGATATTTTGGATGTCAACCATTTAATCAAGTTGATGCAGGATATCGGCGTAAAAGTTGATCGACACGGGCGAAACGAATACACCTTTCAAGCAGACAATATACATCTTGACTTTCTAGACAGCGAAGACTTTGTACGGAAATGCGCATCCCTTCGTGGTTCAGTGCTGTTAATCGGGCCATTGTTAGGTCGTCTCGGCAAGGCAACGATAGCCAAACCCGGTGGAGACAAGATTGGCCGTCGCCGGCTGGATACACACATTCAGGGATTTAAGACTTTAGGGGCCGAATTGGTTTATGATATAGATCGCGATGTATATACTATCCAGGCCACCCAACTAAAAGGTGCATACATGCTTTTGGATGAGGCTTCAGTAACAGGAACAGCCAATATCATTATGGCATCCGTACTGGCTGAAGGGACCACCACGATATATAATGCCGCCTGCGAACCGTACATTCAGCAGTTATGTAAG
>CALNBT010000001.1 GCA_937874345.1 uncultured Prevotella sp. | reverse complement strand
CATGACTTGCTGGTTGCCTGCTGGATGACAATTACCGTATTCTGTTTTGCTGACTATACCCTTTCCGGCAAAAAGTACATTCTGTTTATTGGTTATGTTGCCTGTGCCCTAGGCTTTTTAACCAAAGGTTTAATTGGTGTGCTCATTCCAGGTATGGTGATTTTGCCTTGGGTACTATTTACCAAGCAATGGAAAAAAATCCCATCCCTGTTACATCCAATTGGTTTACTGATTTTCGTGTGCCGCAGCAAGCGGCGTAAGAGATGAGGGTATGGCCCCTCGCTATCGGCTTGCAGGAGCAGGTAGCAAACCACCATAAGCGGCTTGGATCAAAAGTCCCGGTCGTGAGCGTTATGGAAAAGGCATCGTAGAGATGTCAGGTAAGAATTAGGAAGGCGAACAACAGTGAACTGCCGTTCAAGTGTCGAAAGTACTCAAATGACATCAAAACCGGGGATGGAAGTTACCCCGCGATTAGTTTGGCCGTTACCTGCTTACGGGCCATTCGGTGTCCGGCGTAGAGGCAGCGCGATCCTAATTCAGGCTCTTACGTTGAACTGCGGGAACCTTCGGTGGCGATGTCAAGCGAAAGGCACAAGCTCAAAAGGCAAGGCTGATAATAGCAATGCGTCACCAAGGGGCGGAGCAACTCGTAGTAGTGTTGAAGTTACTGTAATGGTAATGGAGCGAAGGGGTTGCATTATCCAGGTCTACGGATTTGTCAACTGTGCAAGCAGGAGGAGCAAAACTTTATGACCAAACCATTTAACATTCCTAAAGCGTTAATCTGGGAGGCATTTAAAAAAGTCAAAGAGAATGGTGGCGCTCCAGGCGTTGATCATGAATCTATTGAGCAATTCGAAAAGCATTTAAAGAACAACCTATACAAACTATGGAATCGACTTTGTTCTGGCAGTTATTTTCCACCGCCAGTTAAGGCTGTTCCGATTCCAAAGAAGTCAGGTGGCGTGCGTATACTAGGTATTCCAACAGTTGCAGATCGAGTCGCGCAAACAGCAGTTAAGCTCTTATTAGAGCCGAAAATTGATCCATTATTTCATCCAAACTCATATGGATATCGTCCGGGGCGTTCTGCCCATGATGCAATTGCGATAGTGAGGAGACGAAGTTGGGATTATGACTGGGTTGTGGAATTTGATATCAAAGGTCTCTTTGATAACATCGACCATGATTTACTAATGCGTGCACTCAAGAAACACTGTGAAATTCCATGGATTCTTTTATATGTGCAACGTTGGTTAAAAGCACCAATGCAACACATAAATGGCCATCTTTTAGAAAGGAATCGCGGCACACCACAAGGTGGTGTTGTGAGTCCTTTATTGGCGAATTTATTTATGCATTATGCTTTTGATATGTGGATTACGAAACATCTTCAAAGTGTACGGTTCTGCCGTTATGCAGATGATGGCGTAATTCATTGTCGGAGTTTATCTCAAGCCAAACTTGTTTTACAAAAGATCGATGCACGATTTCGTGAATGTGGTCTCGAATTGCATCCAGACAAGACAAAGATTGTTTATTGCCAAGATATTAATCGTCGTAAAGCATATCCCGATGTTCAATTTACTTTTCTCGGGTACACGTTTAGGCCCCGTAAGGCTGTGGACAAGTATAAAAGAGTTTATGTAAATTTCTCTCCTGCAGTCAGTCGTGATGCACTTAAAGCAATGCGACAGACTATTCGGAAATGGCATCTACATCTGATGTGTAATCGCGAATTAAGTGATTTATCTGCAATATTCAATCCAATTCTTCAAGGTTGGCAGCAATACTATGGTCGATTCCATGGTTCAGCAATGTCAGCGATCTGGCAACACATGAATGCTTATCTTATACGCTGGATGAGGCGTAAGTATAAAAACTTGGCCCGTCATAAAAGACGGGCTAGATATGCCTTAGGGCGACTTGCGCGTGATTTTCCAAATGCCTTTGTGCACTGGAAAATGGGATGTTTACCATCGGTTGGATAATGGGAGCCGGATGAGCTGAGAGGTTCATGTCCGGTTCTGCGAGGGGCTAAGGGTGAAATTCCCTTGGTCTACTCACCCGTATATTCAAACTCATTCAGGCTGGGTATATACCGCATTTGTTATTGATGTGTT